>CAZFJD010000036.1:0-15270 GCA_964518775.1 uncultured Syntrophaceae bacterium | reverse complement strand
GTCTTTATCTATAAACTGAATAACTATTTCATCCCCGCTCTTAATGTTATTTTCTTGGAACCACTGTTTCATTCCTCCAATTCTACATTCGCGGGTGCTACTGCTATAGGAAGAATAATGCTTGTCCTGAGAAACAGGTGAATCACTTAAAAGGACTTGTATAGTGTCATTTTTATCAGGAAACCACTTCGCTAGACCTACAGGAATAGCTATCAAACCCTTATCTATTCGACTTTGTGTTATCTTGATTGTTGCATAGCTATAATTAATTCCACTTTTGCTTTGAATTACGTTTGGCATTTCTACCTCACTGCATATGTTTTATTTGTAGCCAATCCCAAAACCGAAGTCACGACCAGTACCGACCGCTATTTCACAATGTGGACAAAGTACAGCTTGATCTGGATCCACGACAAGACTATGTTTTGCCGTGCACTCCCAGCGCCACCCATTCCAAGACCACTCCTCAGTCATCAGAGCCGTAAACCAGATGACATCCAATATCTCACCGCAATGTTTGCATTGTTCTATTCGAATTGCCTGTTTACTATTCATATTTCACTCCTCCATTCCAGTTTTACCTGCTCTTGAACTTTCCAATTCCGCAAGTTGAAACAAATAAGGCAGGCGCCTTTTGATCTTCTCTACAAGCTTTTCATCTTCAAATATCTCTATCAAGTGGCTGGGCATTCCTTATCCCTCCAATTTTTATATCATGCGGACCGGCTAACTCATTCACATCCTCATTTGGTGCGGATATACGAATTCTTGCCTCTACCATGGTAACCACAACTAAAGGAGCAATAAAGCAATTAATCGAATGTCGATCTTTCGATACGAACATACATAATTTTAAGTAAGACGTCAACAGTATCTTCGCATTCTGGTTAGGCTATTCTCATTAGGTTAGAGCACAGTCTTAGCGATGTGGACGTTTTGGTTGATTTCGCTGAGAATGCCTCTTGGAGCTTATATGAGTGGGTGGACATGATCGAGAAGTTAAATGCAATTTTTGGACGCGTAGTCCATGTTGTGTCTAACCGTGGATTCCGCAATCCCTTCCGTGGGGATGGAATCCTTAAAATCCGGCATGTGATCGATGCTGCTTGACAAGGAAGATATCTCGTACCTGTGGGACATGCTTGATGCAACCAAGGCAATTAGGAAATCTCAGAGTTCAAATTTTCAAACCCGAGGCCAACTCCTCTAATAACTCACGATTGAGAATGAGAATTTTATTCTTCTTGACATCGATGATGCCTTTGGCTTTCATCTTTGCCAGAGTTCTCGAAAGGGTCTCACTGATCGTTCCCAGTTTTGAGGCCAATTGAGTCTTGCTCAAATCGAGTTCGACTTCCTTTTGACCCTTCCCTTCTTTTGAGGACTTCATCGAGAGATCGATCAGGTATTTTGCGATTCTGGAGGAGACTTCCTTGAGGGAAAGCTCTTCGATCAAGGATGCAAACCTTTTGAGAAACTGCGACAGGGAGACAATCATATTGATGCTGAGCTGAGGATTTCTCTCGATCAGCTGGACAAAATCCCTTTTGGGAAAGAAGAGGAGTTGAGTTTCACTCAAGGCCTCGGCAAAGGCAGGATAACTTCCTTCGAGGAACAGGGCTGCCTCGGCGAACCCATCAGGTGCAGAAACGACATGAAGAATCTGTTCCTTGCCATCCGGTGAAACCTTATAAAGTTTTATTTTTCCCGAGAGAATGACATAAAAACCTCTCGCTTCCTCACCCTCAGAGAAGAGGATCTCCTTCTTCCCAACCTGCTTGAGTGAGGCGATCGCTCTGATTCTCCTCAGGTCTTCTTCTTTCAACCCCGCAAAAAGAGGACACCGTCTCAAAAGGTCAACGGACATATGGTTCAACTCTATAGGGTTTCCTGAATTTTTTCAAGCGAAAAAGAGCTTCATACGACACTCAGGGAGATAATTAAGTAATAATTTCAATTAGATGAGCAATGTCTTTCCTCCTAACCCGCTCCAATCGAGGCTATGTGCCAAACCAAGACGATATTGAAATAATAAGGGCATTATGTTAATTTAAGTCGGAAATGATCATGGAGGCAAATCTTTGAACTCCCTTATCAAGAACCTCTTCTTCTGGGGGATCATTATTGTCATTATGATCTTCCTCTTCAACCTTTTTACCAAACCGCGTCAAACACTTTTTGAAAAAAATTATTCCGATTTCATCGCTGCCGTCGAAAACAATAAGGTCCAAGAAGTGGAGGCTCGGGGGAGAAATATTACATGGAGGGATGTAGAGGGTAAACGCTACAAAACCTATGCGCCCGAAGACCCTGAGATAATTAAAATTCTCAGAGAGAAGAAGATAGTGATCAATGCAAAGAAAGAAGAGGAATCTCCCCTCTGGCAGAACATTCTCATCTCCTGGTTCCCAATGATTCTTCTCATCGGTGTCTGGATTTTCTTCATGAGACAGATGCAGATTGGCGGTGGGAAGGCCCTCTCCTTTGGAAAGAGCAAGGCGAGAATCCTGGCCAAGGAAGACCACCATGTCACCTTCGAAAACGTGGCGGGGATTGATGAAGCAAAGGATGAATTGGAGGAGATTATTGCCTTTCTCAGAGATCCAAAGAAATTCACGAAACTTGGAGGAAGAATACCGAAAGGGGTTCTCCTCATCGGTGCTCCTGGAACGGGCAAGACACTTCTGGCCCGAGCCATTGCGGGCGAAGCCGATGTCCCCTTCTTCAGCATTAGCGGATCTGACTTTGTCGAGATGTTCGTAGGGGTCGGGGCCTCCAGGGTACGTGACCTGTTTCTTCAGGGAAAGCGGAATGCTCCTTGCATCATCTTTATCGATGAAATCGATGCGGTTGGAAGGCACCGTGGAGCGGGTCTTGGCGGCGGACATGATGAACGGGAACAGACCTTGAATCAATTATTGGTCGAGATGGATGGTTTTGAATCGAACGAAGGGGTGATCCTGATCGCTGCTACAAACCGACCCGATGTCCTGGATCCTGCCCTGCTTAGACCGGGTCGGTTCGACCGACAGGTGGTCGTTCCTGTCCCTGATGTCAAGGGCAGAGAGGAGATTCTAAAAGTCCACTCGAAACGGACACCCTTAGCTGATGATGTCAATCTCACAGATCTTGCGAGAGGAACTCCGGGGTTCACTGGAGCCGATCTCGAAAATCTGGTGAATGAGGCGGCTCTGCTCGCTGCTCGATTGGGGAAGGAAAAAGTCGAGATGGTCGACCTCGAACAGTCCAAGGATAAAGTCCTAATGGGCGTGGAACGGAAATCGATGATCATCCCCCTGGAGGAACGAAGAATTACAGCCTACCACGAGGCTGGTCATACCTTGGTAGCAAGAATGATCCCTGGAACAGATCCTATCCACAAGGTGACGATTATCCCCAGAGGCCGGGCCTTAGGAATTACACAACAACTCCCCCTTGACGAAAAACATACCTATCCAAGAGACTATCTCCTCAATAATATCACAGTGATGATGGGAGGAAGAGCGGCAGAGGAACTCGTGCTGAACCTTCAAACGACTGGAGCAGGCAATGACATCGAACGGGCGACCGAAATTGCCAGGAAAATGGTATGTGAATGGGGGATGAGTGAAAAACTCGGCCCACTCACCTTCGGGCAAAAAGAAGAACAGATCTTTCTGGGAAGAGAGTTTGCTCAGCACCGAGATTATAGTGAAGAGACCGCTCAGCTGATCGATAACGAGATCAGGGCCATTGTCTCTCACAGTTATGAGAAGGCAAGGGATCTGCTCCGGCAACATATGACCACGCTCCACCAACTGGCCAACACGCTTCTCGAAAAAGAGGCCCTTGACGGTCGCCAGATCGACTTAATCATAAAGGGTGAGACGGTTTAGCTTTATGACATGAATTTGATTCGGTGCCTTCATATCACCAGTGCCAGAGAGGCTATCCATCATATGGGGATGGTGGGAGTGGATGCCACTGGTATGAAGTTGATGAAGGGCAAGGCCCTCCATTTCAACCTTAAGGTCGAAGGGATCACTCCTCGAACTGCCAACCTACTCAAACAAGAGATGCTCGCCTTGAGTGGAGACGCCGCCCTCGATAGAAGAGGGCTCGACTGCAGTGCCCAACAGACAGATGCCATTCTCATAGGCACTGAAAAACAGTTCGAAAAACTTATCCTCAAACTGGATCAATACCCCGATCTTCGACCCCTCGGTCAATCCTTACGGAAAACAATTAAGAACATCTCCAGAACCCATTACACCATACGTTGCCGAAAGAAAAGATTCACCTTAGGGAAGGAGACACTTCTCATGGGCGTGATCAACGTCACTCCAGACTCCTTCTCAAATGGGGGCCTCTACTTCGATAGGGAGCAGGCAATTGCCCATGGGCTAAAGATGGTTGAAGAGGGAGCTGATCTTATAGACATCGGGGGCGAGTCGACCAGGCCAGGCTCAAAACCCATCGAAATTAAAGAAGAACTCCGCAGGGTAATCCCTGTAATCGAATCTCTTGCAAAAGAGGTGGATACCCCAATTTCTATCGATACCTACAAGTCTGCCGTTGCACAGAGGGCTATTGAGGCAGGGGCTCAAATGATAAATGATATCAGTGGATTACATCTCGACCCAGAACTTGCCCATGTCGCTGCTAAGGAGGACATTCCCATCGTCTTAATGCATATGCGGGGAACCCCTGAAACGATGCAGAAGGATGTCCGGTATGGGTCTCTCTTTTCTGAAATACTCGAATACTTGAGAGATTCTGTTCAAAGGGCGGAATCAGCCGGGGTAGACCCTCAACAGATTATCATCGACCCTGGAATTGGTTTTGGAAAGACCGTGGAGGACAACCTTCTAATCATAAAAAATCTATTGGAATTCCGGGTACTTGGAAAACCTATACTTTTGGGGACATCCCGTAAGAGCTTCATAGGAAAGATACTGAATGCGGAGGTGAATGAGCGCCTTGAAGGAACTCTCACGAGCATTGCCATTGGAATCCTCAATGGAGCTCACATTGTCCGTTGCCATGACGTTGCCCAGGCTAAAAAGGCGATTGCCGTTACCGATGCGATCCGTTTGGCGGGAACCTAAGGGTTGTGAGTTCGGAGTCAACCCTTCGACTCCCCAGCATAAATGCTGGGGCTTGCTCAGGGTTGACCCTGAGCGGAGCTTGACACCCCGCCGTGAAGGGCGGGGCTTGGCGCCGCCGAATGGGTCAAGAATGACGGGTAAGACCACCAAAACTTGACCTTTCTAAGGGAATTATGTTAACGAGTTCAAAGACCTCAACTCTGCTCTCTCCATGAGGAAATGGGGTAGATGGGTATCCGTAAAAGAGATGACACGTAAGTTATTCGGGACAGATGGGATTAGGGGAATTGCAAACGTTGACCCCATGACAGGGGAACTGGCCATGCAGCTTGGCAGGGCGATTGCCCACGTTTTTAAGGAGGTAAAGGGAAGGCATCAAATTGTGGTCGGAAAAGATACGCGTCTCTCAGGGTATATGTTGGAGACGGCCCTGGCCTCCGGGATCTGTTCCATGGGAGCCGACGTGATGTTAGTAGGCCCTTTGCCCACTCCTGGCATCGCCTTCATCACCACCAGTATGAGGGCCAATGCTGGCGTCGTCATTTCAGCCTCTCACAACCCTTACTACGACAATGGGATCAAGATCTTTTCTCGGGACGGCTTCAAACTTCCTGACGAGATGGAGGACAGGATCGAAGAGCTGATATTTTCAAGCCACCTCAATTCTCTTCGACCGACGGCGAGCGAAGTGGGAAAGGCCCATCGGATCGATGATGCCATCGGGAGGTATGTTGTCTTTCTCAAGAACACCTTTCCTAACGACCTCACCTTAGATGGGTTACGCATTGTGTTGGATTGTGCCCACGGGGCCACGTATCGCGTGGCACCGATGGTTTTCGAGGAATTGGGCGCAGACATCATCCCCATTGGTGTCGAACCCGATGGAGAGAATATCAACGCAGGCTGTGGCTCCCTTCATCCGGAGGTGGCCAGTCGCCTCGTCCGCGAAAAGGGAGCAGACATCGGAATGGCTCTCGATGGCGACGGAGATCGAATTATCTTTGTCGATCGACAGGGAAACCAGGTGGACGGCGATCGTATCTTAGCGATCTGCGGCCTTCAACTGTTGTCAGAAGGCCGATTAAGAAAGGATACTTTGGTTACGACCGTGATGAGCAATATCGGGCTCGATGGCACCATGAAAAGATTTGGTGGGAAAGTGGTCAGAACCCAAGTGGGTGATAGGTATGTCGTGGAGGAGATGGTTCGGGGAGGTTACAACCTTGGGGGGGAGCAATCGGGTCACACTATCTTCTTGGATTACAACACCACCTGCGACGGTATCCTCACAGCCCTTCAAGTTCTGGCCATTATGAAACGAAACGAAAAGCCGTTAGATGAATTAGCCAAGGTGATGGAACCACTTCCTCAGGTCCTTTACAACATCGAGGTTGCAGAGAAGAAAGACCTCTCCGAGATTCCAGAGATTGAGAAGAGGGTGAAGAAGATCGAAAAGTCATTAGGCAATTCAGGAAGACTTTTGATCCGTTATTCAGGCACTGAGCCCCTGCTCAGGATCATGGTCGAAGGGGAGGATGAAAAAGAACTCCATCAGTTTGCTCAGGATCTTGTAGAACTGGTGAAGAAACATCTTGGAAAAGAAAAAGCTAATGACGAATGGCGAATAGATAATAAGTAATCGTCCATCGTTCATCGTTTATTGTTCATCGTCAATTGAAAATTTTTAGGAGGTTTCACGGTGAGATTGGGTGTCAATATCGATCATGTGGCAACTGTAAGACAGGCCCGAGGGGTGAAATATCCAGATCCGGTCATTGCTGCTGGGATAGTAGAACTGGCAGGAGCGGATGGAATTGTGTGCCATTTGAGGGAGGATCGGCGCCATATTCAGGACCGAGATCTCCGACTCTTGAGAGAGATCGTTCAAACCCGACTAAATTTGGAGATGGCTGCCACCGAGGAGATGATTCAGATTGCTTTGGCCACAAAGCCCGAGATCGTTACCCTCGTTCCTGAGCGGAGGGAAGAGTTGACGACCGAAGGAGGTCTCGATGTGGTCAAATTCCTCCGACCCCTCAAAAAGGCGATCCAGGGTCTTCAAAAAGGAGGGATTCCTGTCAGCCTTTTCGTCGATCCCAGAAAGGATCAAATTAAAGCATCCGAACAGGTGGGGGCGAACGCGATCGAAATACACACCGGCCATTACTGCGATGCGACCACCTTGGCTCAGGCAGATGAGGAACTCAAGAAGATTCTCGACGCCGTCGGAGAAGCCTCCCATCGCAATCTCCAGATTGCAGCGGGACATGGCCTCAACTATGTGAACGTCCGCCGCATTGCAGAAATTAAGGAGATCGAAGAACTGAATATTGGCCACAGTATTATCGGAAGGGCGGTCTTGGTCGGACTCGATCAAGCTGTCCGGGAGATGATTGCCCTGATCCGATGATAACGCTAAGCGCTTAGCGCTCTGCGCATAGCGGGAAAATTCATGATCACAGGAACTGGTATCGATATCGTCAATACCCAACGAATTGAAAGGACGATGGCTCGCTGGGGAGACCTCTTCCTCAGTCGAGTCTTTACGGAGAGAGAGATCGAACGGTGTCAGCAACGCTCCCGACCACCCGAATGTTTCGCCATTCGCTTCGCAGCAAAGGAGGCCTTTCTTAAAGCCATTGGACGTGGCCTTCGAAATGGTATCCAATGGACAGATATTGAAGTGGAGAATGATTCATTGGGTAAACCTCTGCTCTCCTTCCATCGAAAGGCAAAAGAGGTCCTCGAAGCCCAGCGAATCAAAAAGACTCTTCTTACTCTCTCCCACGAGCGGCCCTTCGCCGTGGCCCATGTGATTTTAGAGGGGGACAGTGATGAAGGTAGCGACCGCTGAACAGATGCAGGAATTAGATCGAAAGAGTATCGAGGTTTACCGAATTCCCGGTATCGTCCTGATGGAAAATGCAGGAAGGGCGGCCACAGAGGTTATCCTCAAGACCTTCCCTGATCTTCAGAAGAAGAAGGTGGCAATTGTCGCTGGGAAGGGGAATAACGGAGGAGACGGGTTTGTGATCGCTCGACATCTTCTCAATCAGGGAATTTCAGCGAAGGTCTTCCTGCTCACCGATCCGAAGTCCCTTCGTGGGGATGCGGAGACCAACTACAACATCTTCCACCATATGAAAGGAGAGGTGATCTCTGTTCCCTCCTCCAAAGATTACCAGAAAATCAAGAAGGGCATGGAGATTTTCGATCTCTTGATCGACGGCATCTTCGGAACAGGCCTCGATGCCGAGGTGAGGGGTTATTACAGGGAGGTGATCGACCATCTCAACACTCTCCAAAAACCCATCGTCGCCATCGACATCCCATCTGGTTTGGATGCCAATACCGGTAAGCCCTTGGGGGCCGCCGTCCGGGCCTCCCTCACGGTCACCTTTGGCCTGCCGAAAGTGGGCCACCTCATCTATCCGGGATGCGATTATGTGGGAACGTTGAAAGTCGTTGATATCGGAATCCCCAGAAGATTGGTGGAGGAGGAGAAGATCCAGAATCATCTGCTGGAACATGATGAGATCCGAAGATGGCTATCCATACCTCGACGACCAGATAGTCATAAGGGTGATTACGGACACCTCCTGGTCATTGCCGGATCGGTTGGCAAGACCGGAGCAGCAGCGATGGCCTGTGAAGCTGCTCTCAGGATGGGGGCGGGACTGGTCACCTTGGCCATTCCGAGGAGTCTTAATTGGATCATGGAGGTAAAGTTGACAGAGGCAATGACGGAACCACTCCCAGAGACCCCCAAGCAAACCCTCAGCCTCCGGGCCTTCAATGGCATCGTTCGTCTCTGCGAAAACAAGAAGACTGTGGTCCTTGGTCCTGGCATTGGAACATACAAGGAAACCCAGTCGCTCGTTCTCAAGCTGATCAAGACATTGGATCTCCCGGTCGTCCTCGATGCTGATGGGCTTGCGCCGCTGGCAGGACAATCCAAGACCCTGCTTTCCGCAAGGGGACCCCTGATCCTCACACCCCATCCAGGAGAGATGGCAAGGTTAATCCGATCCACTGCCAAAGAGGTCCAAGAGGATCGGATTGGCGTGAGCCGCACCTTTGCTCAGTCTCATCGTGTCTATCTTGTCCTCAAAGGACATCGCACCGTGATTGCGACACCCAAGGGTGAGGTCTTCATCAACCCCACTGGGAATCCAGGATTGGCCTCAGGAGGGACAGGGGATGTCCTCACTGGAATGATCGGAGGGTTGATCTCTCAAGGATTCGACATTCTCCCAGCTGTTCAGATATCGGTCTTTCTTCACGGATTGGCTGGGGACGGCGTTGCCCAGGAACTGGGAGAGAAATCTCTGGTAGCAACAGACGTCATAAAAAAGATTCCCAGTCTTCTTCAAGGGAAGATTTGATACTTCGGCGGCGCCAAATTCCGTCCTTAAGTGCGGGAACAAAAGTGCCGCTCAGTATCAACTCTGAGCGCTCGGCATGCCGAAGAGTTGATTTTCAACTCTTCTTCATTTAATATAGATTAAAAGATTGACCCACAGATTCCCGCTCGTAATCTACAAAGTAATTTTCAAGAACCCCACAGGACAGATCCTTCCTGACTCGGGAAGGAAAAGGTAGATGGAGTTTTTGATATGGATATGAAAAGCGAGATCAAGAGATTGGCCCGTATCGAAGAGGGGCCTTATCCTTTCTTGTCCCTTTATCTCAATACCAAATGGGACGATGAGCAACAGCGGGAACGCATTCGCCTCTTTACCAAGAATCAACTCAAAAAGGGTTATGATCGACTTCAAGGCCAAGAGGAATGGCGAAAGGTCTTTGTCGAAGACCAACAGCGAGTGGAGAAGTATGTGGAAGGCCTGGTTCGCCGGGTCTATAATGAGGAGGTAAACGGAATCGCCATCTTCTCCTGCAGTGGCCTTGGAACGTTTCTCACCTACCCCTCCATCATCCCTTACAAAAACGAATGTTTTGTCTACGATCTCCCCATGCTCCAACCCTTTGTCCGACTTTCTTCCCAATATCAGAATACCCTTTTGGTGATGGTAAAAACAGATTCCGCCAACTTATTTGAGATATCACTGGAGGGAGTGCTGGGTGAGTCCTCCATCGAAAGCTATGTGCCGGGACGGCATGACCAGGGCGGATGGGCGCAAATGAGGTACCAGCGCCATATCAAGGACCACATGGACAAGCACCATAAGGAGGTAGCCCAGCAGCTGACTGATCTTTTCGACTCTGGAAAATGGAAAAGAATCGTCCTCATGGGTCAGGAAAGAATTGTTGCCAATTTTAAGACATTTCTTCCCGAACGAGTGAAACATCATATTGCGGATACTTTTTCGATCGACTTCTCGGAAGAAAGATCCAAAATCATCCTCCATACCCTTGAGCGTCTCCTCCAAAAGGAGAGAGACGAAGTGGTTCATCAGATCCAAGGGCTTTCGGATAAGGCCCTCAAGGCAGGTATGGCGACCTTGGGCCTGAATGGGACATTGGAAGCCCTCAATAAGGGCCAGGCTCACACGCTCTACCTCCTGACATCATTCTCCACCCAAGGGGGAAAGTGCCGTCGGTGCGGTTCTCTCAATCTCGGCCACCCGACAGGCCATTTTTCCGTTCGATGCAGCTTGTGCAAAGACGAGACGAAGACCGTCGATTTGGCGGAGGAGATGATGAGGTCAACGCTTCGCCAGGATGGGGAGGTCAAATGGGTTGAGGAGCACCCCGTTCTAAAAGAAAACGATGGGGTGGCCGCTTCTTTAAGATTTCCTTTATCTCGTTAGAGAATATTTCCAAAAGCGATGGATCGATGGAAGGAGCAGAAGAATGTACATCCAAATGAAAGTGAAGTTTCTGACATTCGACTCGACATCGAATGGGTTTGTCGTCCTTCTGATGGACCTCGCCAATAAGACAGGCCTTCCCATCTGGATTGGACCCTTTGAAGCCAACGCCATTGCAATGAAGCTGAAGAAAATGGGTTCTCAGCGGCCCATGACCCACGATTTGATTCACAATATCTTAGAAGGTCTCGAATCCCAGGTCATGAAAATTGTGGTCAACGACCTGAAAGAGAATACATACTACGCTCTGATCCACCTCAACCGGAGGGGAAAAGAGATCGTCATCGACTCCCGCCCCAGTGATGCCATTGCGATCGCCCTGGCTGTGGACGCCCCCATCTTCGTCTCTGAGCACGTCATCGAAAAAGCCCGAACCATCGATCTGGAGAAGGATGGGGACCAATTGAAAGAATGGCTGGAAAATCTGAACCCAGATGATTTTAAATATAAAGCCTAGACTCAAAAGACGCTAAGCGCTTAGCGCTATGCGCATAGCGGTTTAATGTGGTTGTTCTGCAGACCAAGAGCACATTGGAGACCATTCGAATCGGAAAGAGCATCGGAAGCCTTCTTCTCCCTGGAGATGTCGTGGCCTTGGTGGGGGAACTGGGCACCGGAAAGACCCAATTTATTAAGGGGCTGGCGGTCGGGGTGGGAATTGGAAACCCGGCTTATCTATCAAGTCCTTCCTTTACGCTCATTAATGAATATGAGGGACGGGTTCCCTTCTATCACATCGACCTCTTTCGGCTGAAGGAGGAGAAGGAGGCTGAGGAATTGGGTCTGGAAGAATATTTCCAGGGCAGAGGGATTACGGCAATCGAATGGGCGGACAGAATACCTTCTTTGCTTCCGAAGGAAGTCCTCTGGATAAACATTCATTATACTGGAAAAAATACCCGATCCCTTGAAATCACCGGGAAAGGAAAAAGATACGAACAAATTATAAAAGGACTGAAGGGGTCTAGGGTTCAAGGGGTCAAGTCAAAACTCACTTGAACCCAAGTACCCTTGAATCCTTGGATCCCTCTTCTTAAATGGGAGGTTTCAGAATGGCATTGGTGGTTCAGAAGTATGGTGGGACTTCTGTTGGGGATATTGAGCGGATCAGAAATGTGGCCCAACGCGTCATCGCGACTAAGAATCAGGGCCATGAGGTGGTGGTCGTCGTCTCAGCAATGGCGGGAGAGACAGACAAACTCATTCGTCTGGCTCAACAGGTCGCCTCAAATCCTGATGAAAGAGAACTGGATGTGCTCGTCTCCACTGGAGAACAGGTTTCCATCGCCTTGCTCACCATGACCCTCAAATCGATGGGTTTCGATGCCAAATCCTATTTGGGATTCCAAATCAAGATTGCGACAGACAGCGCTTTCGGGAAAGCTCGCATTACGGGCATTGAATCCGAAAGGATATTTTACGATCTAAAAAACGGGCGCATTGTGGTCGTAGCAGGATTTCAGGGCGTCGACGAATCGGACAATATCACTACCCTGGGCCGCGGGGGTTCCGATACAACCGCCGTCGCCCTCGCCGCAGCCCTCAGGGCGAACGTTTGCGAAATCTATACGGATGTGGATGGGGTCTATACGACCGATCCAATCGTCTGCGATAAGGCACGAAAGCTATCTAAGATCTCCTATGATGAGATGCTGGAAATGGCCAGTCTGGGAGCCAAGGTGTTGCAGATTCGCTCTGTGGAATTTGCCAAGAAATATAATGTTCCTATCCATGTGAGATCGTCTTTCAACGATAATCCTGGAACCCTCGTCTGCAAGGAGGATGAAGAGATGGAAAAGGTCGTTGTCTCCGGCGTCACTTACAACAAGAATGAGGCCAAGATCGAGATCATGCATGTCCCCGATGTCCCTGGAGTTGCGGCAAAATTGTTTAAGCCCATCGCCGATGCCAATATTGTCGTAGACATGATTATCCAGACATCGAGCGCTGACAAAGGCTTTGCCGATGTGGCTTTCACCGTTCCCAAATCTGATTTCGCCAAGACGCTTCAAATCGTTAAGAACTCTCTCAAGGAGATTGGAGGGAAAGAGATCAATGCTGATGAAAACATTGCCAAGGTATCCATTGTGGGCGTGGGAATGAGGAGCCATTCCAATGTGGCAACCCAGATGTTCTCAGCTTTGGCCAAGGAGGGAATCAATATTAACATGATCTCCACTTCGGAGATCAAGATTTCCTGCGTCATTGATGCCAAATATACTGAGCTGGCTGTCCGAGCCCTCCACGACGCCTTCCGGCTAGACCAACCAGAGGTGACAGAAGAACGATGAACGATGGACTTTGAACCATGAACAAAGATCATCGTACATCGTTCATCGTTTAATGAGGAGGTTTTTCTTTGATTCGTTCCCATTCTATAAGAATCTACGATACGACCCTTCGGGATGGTTCGCAGGCTGAGGACATTGCCTTCTCCGGGGAGGATAAAGTTCGGATTGCCCAAAAGCTGGATGAGCTGGGTATCCATTATATCGAGGGGGGTTGGCCAGGCTCCAATCCAAAGGACATTCAGTTTTTTCAGGAGATCAAGAGAATTTCTCTTTCGCAGGCAAAAGTCGTTGCCTTTGGGAGCACGTGCCGATCAGGGATTCTACCTGAGAGGGATCCGAATATCCAAGCACTCATCGAGGCAGGCACAGAGGTCGTGACCATCTTTGGGAAGTCCTGGGATATTCATCCCCTTGAGGCGCTCAACATTACCCTGGATCAAAACCTGGAGATCATCTATGAATCCGTTCGATTCCTAAAGCATCGATTCTCAGAGGTCATCTTTGATGCTGAACACTTCTTCGATGGCCTCAAAAGCAATCGTCAATACGCCTTGTCCACGCTCAAGGCTGCACAGGATGCCAAGGCCGATTGGATCGTCCTATGTGACACAAATGGAGGGACTTTCCCTGACGAGCTTCAATCGGTGATCGATGAGGTGAAAAAGGAGATTGCTGTCCCACTCGGCATCCATGTCCACAACGACACGGATATGGCTGTCGCCAATACGATCGTTGCTGTAAAGAAAGGGGTTGCTCTGGTCCAGGGGACCATCAACGGTTATGGTGAACGATGCGGTAATGCCAATCTCTGCTCGATCATCCCCAATCTTAAATTGAAGATGCGAATCGATTGTATCACAGACGATCAATTGAGAAAAATCACAAGCGTCTCTCGCTTCGTCTCGGAACTGGCAAACCTTCCCCATCACAAATACTTGCCCTATGTGGGAGACAGCGCCTTTGCGCACAAAGGCGGCGTCCATGTCAGTGCCATCCGGAAAAGGAATGTCACCTATGAGCACATTGAGCCCGAGCGGGTAGGAAATCGCCAAAGAGTCCTTATCTCCGATCTCTCCGGTGAATCAAACATCCTCTATAAAGCTGCCGAATACAAAATCGATTTTGAAAGCAAAGATCCAAAGGTCCGAGCGATCCTCAACGACCTGAAGCGATTGGAGAACCAGGGTTTTCAATTTGAGGGCGCAGAGGGTTCTTTCGAAATCCTCATCAAGAAGGCCCTGGGCCAACACAGGAAGTTTTTTGAACTGATCGGATTTCGTGTCATCGTTGAAAAAAGGAAAGAGGAAGACCCTCCCCTCTCAGAAGCCACCATTATGGTCCGGGTGCGGGATCGGGTCGAACACACTGCGGCAGTTGGAAACGGTCCGGTCAATGCCTTAGACAATGCGATTCGGAAGGCTTTGGAGAAGTTTTACCCTGAACTGAAAGAAGTCAAACTGACGGATTACAAAGTCAGAATCCTTTCAAGCAAAGATGGAACAGCCGCACAGACGAGGGTTCTCATCGAATCGGGTGATGGCACATCCACGTGGGGAACGGTTGGTGTTTCTGAAAATATCATTCAGGCAAGCTGGCAAGCCCTGGTCGATTCAATTGATTACAAACTCTTAAAAGAAGAAGAAACGGAAAAGAAATAATGCCAAATGTCAAAGCTCAAAGTTCAAATAAAATCCAAAATTCAAAGAAAAGTTTTGACATTTAGTCATCTTGCATTCATTTGACATTTGCCTGCCTGCGCGAAGCCGCTCCGGCGAAGGCAGGGATTTTGAAATTTGGAATTCATGAGGTATCTCTCTCTCGGTCAACAAAAGGTCCTCTTCGTTTTATCCCTTTCCATGCTCCTCCTCCTTTATTTTCGATTTTTCTATCATCCTGCTCTCCCTCCGGAAGAGATTTATCAGGAGATTGCAGTTGAAGTGTTGGGCGAAGTCCGAAAGCCAGGACTTTATCTTTTCCAAAAGCCTCCTACCCTGAAAGAAACCATAGAAAAGGCAGGAGGATCGAAGGAACCTGCTCGCTTTGATACGGACTCATCTGCAG
>CAZFJD010000035.1:0-15709 GCA_964518775.1 uncultured Syntrophaceae bacterium | reverse complement strand
CATTGACCGGATGGCGGGACTGTTTGTTCGTTTGGGCACGGACTCCCTGATGGCATTTAAAACAGAGGTCGGGCTCTCTTGCAACCAAAAGCTTATCCACACCTTTATGAACGGAGTGGCAATCGTCGCAAGCATTGCCTGCCTTTTTGTGCTTATTCATGTTCCAGAAGGCCAATCTCTTTGATTCCTCGTGACAACTGAGACATTTTGCAGATTTCTCCTTTGGATCAACTTTCTTTCCAAAGGTAAAAATGGCAACCCCTTTGCCTCCACCTTTTTCAGCATGTTGAGCTCCGGGGCCATGGCATGATTCACATCCCTCGGTCCTCGCTGGGCTCGTCGATATGGCCTTTTTGCCATGGACCGATTTTAAGTAGCTGGCATAGGAGTCCTCATGACAGCCCTTGCAAGTCTCAGAACCGACATATTTTGTATCTCCTTTCACGCTGCTCTGGGCCCCGAGAACCAAGAAAAAAGCAATTGAAACGGATAAAAGGATCGGAACCTTCTTGCCCATATGCTTACCTCCTAACTTTTTTCCTTACCCATTAATTAACCACAAAGAAAACTTCTTTTTGTTCAGCTATTCTTAATTGACCTCTTTTTGAAAGTAAATACAGTAAAACACCTATTTTTTACAAAAAGAGACTGTATTTTTAAAGAGAAAAAGATGTATTCTCACGATGAAGGGGATAGTGCGTCAAACGGGCAATGGGGATCCTCTCCAAGGTAGTCTCCGGTTAAAGCAAGGGTTAAGCTTCTGCAACCCCGGCAATCCTTGATCTCACATACTCTACACTTACCTTTTAAATTTTCTTTCCGTCTCAATTTCTCCAATATCTCTGATTCCTCCCAAATCTGCTTTAATGGAACTTCCAAAAGGTTCCCTATAGAAATGGGAAACCTTCGACAAGGGTAAACCTCCCCCTCCGGCATAATACAGAGTCCATCCCTTCCGATGACGCATGGAGCACCCAGCAATTCCATCTCATCTTCCTTAAAAAAGATCTGAAATGCCTGGTGTGGATAAAAATGATCCTCTTCCATGTTTATTGAAAATAATTCAAAAAGTGTCTCCACCAGTTCTCTCCACTCCGTCTTGTCCAGGACCTCGTCTCTGATCTCTTTCCCTCTTCCCCACGGAATGAACCGCTCAAGGATCAATCCATCAACACCCAAATTCTGGCAGAGGCGAATGAAGGATGGGAGGCTCCGGAAATTCCTTGCCATGGCAGTAAACATAATAATCGTCTCAAATCTATTCTCCTTTTTGATCAAAGAGATATTTTGGATCACTTTCTCGAAATTCCCTTTTTCACGAATCGAATCATTGATCTGGGGATTAGCACCGTCCAAGGAGACCTTTACCTTTTTCAGTTTAGAAAAAGTGGAGAGTTTTTCTATCACATCCATATTAAGAAAGAGGCCATTGGTGATGATCCCCAATTCTTGAATCATTCGTCTCTGATTCAAATCCTCCAAAAGCAAAAATAACTCTGATTTTAAGAGAGGCTCTCCACCGGTGAGATGGATGCAGCCATTCTTCTCCCATTGTTCCAGCGTGGCATGAATATTATCAGAGATTCTTTTAAGCCCTGACCAATCGAGATCCTTCTGCTTTGAAAAGTCGTCTTGGTAGCAGTGTTGGCATCGAAGGTTACAAAGGTTGGTGATATGCCATTGAATGTAGAATGGATCAGCCATTAATTTGACATTTGAGCTTTGCCATTTAACATTTTCTGCAAAGCCGGGGATTATCTTCTCCTTGGTCTCTCTCCGAGGGTGACCTTCACCTCTTCGAATTTCCCATTTCGAAAGACGTTGAGAAGGATCGCATTTCCTGGTTTCTTCTCACGAATATACCGGATTAACTCATCGTGGGTTTTTACATCATGTTGATCTGCCTTCACCACAACATCTCCACCCACGATGACGATCATATTCCCAACTTGAACCCTCTGGTTTCCTCCCTTCAAGCCAGCTTTATCTGCAGGGCCACCCTTGACCACTTCTGCAATCATGGCTCCACGCTCGACTTTGATCTTCAAAAACTTTGCAATCTCCGGAATAAGAGATTGAATGGATGCTCCGATCCAGGGATAAGAAACATACCCTTTTGAAATCAATTCTGGAACGACTCTTTTTGCTGTATTCACTGGAATGGCAAAACCAATACCTACACTTCCTCCGGTGGGGCTGATGATCGCACTGTTGATTCCGATAATCTCTCCGTCGGAGTTGAGAAGCGGACCTCCAGAATTTCCTGGATTGATGGCCGCATCGGTCTGGATGACATCTTCGATCAACGTTCCAACTTCAGAGCGGATCGTCCTGCCCAGGGAACTGATCACACCTGTCGTTAAGGTCCTTTCAAAACCAAAGGGGTTTCCGATAGCAAGGACTTTCTGTCCGATCCTCAAATTTTTCGAATCCCCCATGGGAATAACTTTCAACTTCTCTCTTGGCGCATCGATCTTAATCACAGCCAGATCATTGTCAGGATCCGAGCCGATCAATTTGGCAGGCCACTTCGAACCATCCGCCAAGGTGACCTCTAACTTCTGGGCATTGGCCACCACATGATGATTGGTCAAAATATGTCCTCTCGTATCAATGATCGAACCAGACCCTGATCCCTGGGTAGGAAAGACATTGAAGAAGAAATCCATCTGGACAGCGATGCTCGTCACATTGACCACCCCATCAGCCACCTTCTCATAGATCGCAATATTATTCTTCTCATCCTCGGTAACAGAAAAAGCATGTTCAAAGCTGAAAAGACTGATGGATAGAACGAGAAGACCAATAAAGAATTGTTTTGAGATTTTTTTCAACATCATTATATTCGCCCCCTTTTCTATTTCTTTAAGATTATCAACCCAAAAGGGTTGAGTTACATAATCCTCGTCCACTGTAACTCAGGGCTTTAGCCCTGATGCATCAGCCCCAAAGGGTCGGAATCGACTCGTACCGAGCTGAGTTACAGATTCTATATCCTTGGAAGGCCGGCTTCGTCAAAGACCCCTTCGAAGAGCGGTCCACTGAGATATCGTTCACCCGAATCAGGCAATATCGCCACAATTGTTTTGCCATCGAATTCACCACTCTTCGCGAGCCTTAGAGCAACGGCAATCGCTGCACCACAACTCACCCCCGAAAGAATTCCGTCCTCACGGGAAAGCCGCCTTGCATGTTCAATAGCCTCTTCGCTGGTGACCAGTTCCACACGATCCACCACGGATAGGTCTAAGGTGTCCGGAATGAATCCAGCTCCAATCCCCTGAATCTTGTGAGGGCCGGGCTTGAGCTCCTTCCCTGCAAGACGTTGCGAGATCACAGGGCTTTCGGCCGGCTCCACTGCCACACTGAGGATCTTTTTCTTTTTCTCAAGTTTGATATATCGCGACACACCCGTAATCGTACCTCCTGTGCCCACTCCCGAGACGAGGACATCAATTCCACCCGCTGTCTGCTCCCAGATCTCAGGACCTGTTGTTTTGAAATGAATCTCCGGATTGGCAGGATTCTTAAACTGTTGAGGCATGAAGTATTTGGGATCCGATGCGGCAATTCGTTCGGCCTCCTCCACAGCACCTCTCATTCCCTTGGCACCTGGTGTGAGAATGATATTGGTGCCGAAAATCGCAAGTACCTTCCGCCGTTCCATCGACATGGTCTCAGGCATCGTGACATGGAGCTTATATCCCCGGGCAGCAGCCACATAGGCCAGGGCAATGCCCGTATTGCCGCTTGTCGGCTCAATGATCTCCATCCCTGGCTTCAGCAATCCCTGCTTCTCTGCAGCCCAGATCATACTGGCCCCGATTCTGCACTTGACCGAATAGGCAGGATTACGACCTTCGATCTTGCCAAGGATAGTGGCTTTGAGTCCTTGAGCCATCCTGGTGATCTTCACCATGGGGGTATTGCCAATGGATAACGAGTTATCATTAAAGAATTGAGCCATAGAGATCTCCTTTCGAGTTTATTGGAATATTGGAAAAATGGAATGTTGGGTAAAGATCAAAACTAAAAACTACATATCTTTTCTTGTTTTTATCCTCCCCATTATTCCATCATTCCATATCGATCAGTTCATTGGTGGTTTAAATCTCCGAAGCCTCAATGCATTCGAGACCACTGTAACCGAGGAAAAAGCCATCGCCCCTGCTGCGAAGATGGGATTGAGCAGGATGCCGAAGAATGGAAAAAGAACTCCCGCAGCCACTGGTATGAGGATCGTGTTATAGGCAAAGGCCCAAAAAAGGTTCTGTCTAATATTTCGGATGGTAGCCTTACTTAGTGCAATCGCCGTTACGATTCCTCTCAAATCCCCACCGATTAAAGTGATGTCGGAGGACTCCATCGCCACATCGGTTCCAGTTCCAATGGCGATACCTACATCGGCCTGGGCTAAAGCAGGTGCATCGTTGATGCCATCGCCCACCATTCCAACCTTCTTTCCCTCTGCTTGAAGTCTTTTGATCTCACCCGTTTTCATCTCTGGCAGAACTTCTGCGAGTACTCGATTAATCCCGATTTGCTGAGCGATGGCCTTAGCAGTTCGCTGATTATCACCGCTGAGCATCACCACCTCTAATCCCATTCTTTGGAGAGTCTCCACTGCCTCTTTTGAATTCTCCTTCAATGTATCAGCCACGGCAATGATGCCTATAGCCTCTCCATCTACCGCCAAAAACATCGGGGTCTTTCCTTCGTTAGAGAGCAATTCGGCTCTCTCTAACCACCCATTAAGCGAGACGTTTCTCTCTTCCATCAGCTTCGAATTTCCAAGGAGGACTTTTTTTGAGTCGATGGTCGCCTCGATCCCATGGCCTGCAATCGCCTGAAAGTCCTTTGAATCGGAGAGGCCTAAACCCTCTTCTTCCGCCTTTCTCACAATGGCTTCACCCAGAGGGTGCTCTGATCCTTTTTCAGCCGAAGCCGCTAAGATTAAAATCTCCTTTCTCGTCCACTTTTGAGATTCAATGACATCCGTGGCAGACGGTTCTCCTTTGGTCAACGTCCCGGTCTTATCCAAAACGATCGTATTCAGCCGATGAGCAGTCTCCAGCGCCTCTGCCCCTCGAATGAGAATCCCATTCTCCGCTCCTTTCCCAGTTCCCACCATGATGGAGGTCGGGGTGGCCAATCCCAGGGCGCATGGACATGCGATAATGAGGACGGCAATGAAGTTAAGAAATGCATAGGTCAGGGCTGGATGAGGACCGAAGAAATACCAAACGATAAACGTAATGATGGCGATCAAAATGACCATAGGGACGAAGTAACTGGCAATCACATCAACCAATCGAGCAATAGGTGGTTTCGAGCCCTGTGCCTCTTGAACCAATCGAATGATTTGTGCGAGGACTGTATCTTTTCCAACTTTGGTCGCTTCGAATTTAAATGTGCCGGTCTTATTGATCGTTGCACCGATGACGTTATCTCCAACTTTCTTCTCAACAGGTAAGGACTCCCCTGTCACCATTGACTCATCCACCGAGGAGTAACCCTCTCTCAAAATACCATCTACGGGGAGCTTCTCCCCGGGCCGAACGACAATCATATCACCCAGTGTGACCTCTTCCACTGGAAGATCGGTTTCGCTTCCATTCCGGATGACTCTTGCTGTCTTCGGTTGAAGACCGATTAACTTCTTGATGGCCTCTGAAGTCCTCCCTTTTGCTTTCGCCTCCAAGAATCTCCCAAGAAGGATGAGGACGATAATGGCAGCAGAGGTATCGAAATAGACATCGAGCATCAAGCCCTTGACCATAAAAAGCTGAGGAAACAACATTGCAATCAGGCTGTACAGATAAGCGGCTGAAGTTCCTATGGCGATCAATGTGTTCATATCGCTGGTCTTATATTTGACTGCTTTCCAGAACCCGACATAAAACTGCCATCCCGCCCAAAATTGAACGGGCGTGGCCAAGAGAAATTGGATGAGGAAATTTGTATTCTTCGAGAGGCCAACCCATCTCCCAAGGAATGCAGCCCCATACATAAGAATAAGGATGGGAACGAGGAGGATGGCACCAATGATGAACTTCCACTTTAATCGGGAAAGCTCGGCTTCCCTCGCAAGCCTTTCCTTTTCGACAATATCCTCTTCCTTCACCTCAAGGACCTGATACCCTGCTTCCTGAACAGCCTTCTTCAGATCTCTGATCGTTACCTCTTCAGGAATAAAATCAACAGATGCCCTTTCTCTGGCGAAGTTGACATTGACCTGGATAACGCCTTTCAAATGGCTTAAAGCCTTTTCGACTTTATTCACACAGGAGGCACAGGTCATGCCTTGAATGGGAAGGGTGACCTTCTCAATCTTTGTGCCGTAACCCAGATCTCTCACTTTTTCGATCAAATGGGAGACGTCTGTTTTAGCAGGATGAAAGATGACTGTAGCCTTCTCTGCAGCAAAGTTGACTGACGCCTTGGAAACACCTTCAACGTTAGCCAATCCCTTCTCAATTTTTGCCGCGCAGCTGGCACAAGACATGCCTGTGATGGGAAGATCAATCCTTTCTAATTCCTTTTCGGAATCTTTGAATTCCATTGAATCTCTCCAAGATTAAGTGGCAAAGAAATTGGACGTAGCCCTTTAACCCTCTACCATACGGGCTTCCTAACCGTTACCGATAGACAGTTTATCTCAGTTCATAATATATCCCAGCCGTTCTCTTCTTCTCCCCAATTTTAAAGAGGATCATGACCTGATACTTTCCTTTTTCGGGAAGATTGAAATAAGCATCGTAACTTTTCATCATGCCTTCATACTTCAGAGCCTTGATCTGATCTTTCCCCTTTGGATCCACCACTTTCATATTAATCTGAGCATCCGTAACCTCTTTTTGATTCTTCTCATCCTTCAATGTCACCGTAATATTGTGAGTGGTTCCAGATTCTATATCCTCCTTCATCTTCATATCCTTCAACATCTTCTTATGTTCCTCGTTGGCCATGATCTGGAAAGTCACCTTGAACCCCTCGACGAGAACCTCCCGGGTCTCCATCTTCGAGGCAGTTCCATGGCCATGACTATGTTGGGCCATAGAAATAGAGGTGAAGCTAAACAGATTCAGTATAAACATCCCTAAAATAGAAACCCATTTCTTCATGACGAAAACCTCCTTTTACTCAGACGGGTATTATCTTTTTAGACCTGCCATACCATAAATATATTCACTAAAAAGCATTATTCAAGAATGCCTAATGCCTTATATTTCAAAAAAAATCTAAATCTTTATCTCCGAGACCCCCAACTTGCCTTTCTTCAATTCCCTTTCTTTGACTAAAGCAAAAATGATGGGTGTGATGATCAGCACATGGATGGTGGAGGTTAATAGACCTCCAATAATAGGAGCGGCAATGGGTTTCATCACATCAGCACCCACACCACTTGACCACATGATGGGGGCCAAACCTATTAATGTCGTTCCAACCGTCATCAGCTTTGGCCGCAAGCGAAGTACAGATCCTTCCACTGTTGCCTCATGGATATCCTGTCGCGTTATATCTCCCCTCTTTAAACGCTTATTCAATGCCTCATGGAGATAGATGATCATCACCACCCCGGTTTCAACCGCTATCCCATAGAGGGCGATGTAACCCACCCAGACCGCCACACTGAAATTGTATCCGAGAAGATACTGGAGAATCACTCCTCCTGTCATGGCATAGATCACAGCAATCATCAGAATGATGGATTCTGAAACGGAGCGAAAGGTCATATAGAGGAGAATGAAGATGACAAAGAAGACAATAGGCAAAAGGATCTTCAATCTCTCCTTGGCTCGAAGCTGAAATTCATACTGGCCGCTCCAGGAAAGGGAATATCCAGGAGGAAGTTTCAACTTCTCTTTGATCACCTTCTTTGCCTCCTCCACATACCCACCTATGTCTCTCCCTGCCACATCAATATAAACATATCCTGTGAGCAGGGCATCTTCATCGCGAATCATGGCAGGGCCTGTTGTGAGGCTGATGTCCGCCAATTGGGTTAAAGGAATATGAGCTACCTTTGATCCCGAGGAGCCCATTGCCTGCGTACCCGAAGACGGACCTACTCTTACCGGGATCAGTATTCTTTTCAACCTCTCCACATCATCCCTTAATTCTCTCAAGTATCGAATATTGACCGGGTATCGCTCTCTTCCCTCAATGGTCCGAGTGATGTTCATCCCCCCTAAAGCGGACTGGATGACTTCTTGAACTTCTCCCACGGTCAAACCATAACGGGCGATAGCATCCCGATTAATTTTAATATCTGTAAAATATCCTCCTGCAACCCTTTCTGCAAAGATACTTCTTGTGCCAGGAACCTCTTTCAGAATCATCTCAATATGGACGCCCATCTCTTGAATCGTATTTAAGTCCGAACCCGAGATTTTAATGCCCACCGGTGTGCGTATTCCGGTCGTAAGCATATCAATTCGTGCCCGGATGGGCATGGTCCAAGCATTTTGGAGGCCCGGGAACTGCATCTTTCTGTCCATCTCCTCTACCAACTCTTCATAGGTGATCGTTCGATGGGTACCCAAGATCTTCTCAGCCAAGGGCCTTAACCATTGGGGCAAGGATGAATAATCCTTTCTCACTTTTCGCCATTGGTCCTTTGGTTTAAGGTGAACGGTCGTCTCCATCATGCTGAAGGGCGCTGGATCCGTGGAGGTCTCTGCCCGACCCGCCTTTCCAAAAACGGTATGGACTTCAGGAAAACTTTTAAGAATCTTATCTTGGATAGCTAAGAGCCTTCCCGCCTCCGTTACAGAAATTCCAGGACTCGTGATGGGCATATAGAAGATCGTCCCTTCATAAAGAGGGGGCATAAACTCGCTTCCAATCCTGAAGAGGAAGAGAAGACTTAGAGGGATCAAAAGGAAGTTGACAAGGAGGGCTGTCTTCTTAAATTTTAAGACCCAATGAATGATCGGTTCATAGAACCATCGGAAGAATTTGGAAACCGGATTTTCCGCTTCAGGTTTGAGCCGTCTTCCTTTCAAAAAGATTGTCATCAACACAGGGACGAGAGTAATGGCCAGGATCGATGAGGCAGCCATGGCAAAGGTCTTGGTGAAGGCCAGAGGACGGAATAACCTTCCCTCCTGGGCTTCGAGCATGAAGACGGGAATGAAGGAGATGATGATGATCACTAAGGAGAAGAAGATCCCCCTTCCTACCTGCTGGCAGGCACGGACGATCGTTCCCCAACTCCCTCTCCGATCCTCATCCGTACCTTCGGAGAGATGACGATATCCATTCTCCACCATGACGATGGAGGCATCCACGACCACTCCTATGGAGAGGGCAATCCCTCCAAGGGACATGATATTCGAAGTAATTCTTAAAAAGAGCATGGGGATGAAAGAAATGGCCACAGCAATGGGCAGGGCTAAAATGGGAACAAAGGCAGAGCGAAAATGGAGAAGGAAGATGATGATAACGAGACTGACGACAATGATTTCGGTCAGGAGGGTCTCCTGGAGGTTCTTAATAGAGAGTTGGATCAATTCAGAACGGTCATAGGTTGGAATAACCTTTATCCCTTCGGGAAGTGCGGCGCTGATCTCTTCGATCTTAGTTTTGACACGGTGGATGACATTGAGGGCGTTTTCGCCAAATCGCATGACGACAATTCCGCCTACCACCTCACCTCTTCCATCCAGTTCAACGATACCCCTTCGGATCTCCGGGCCAAGGGTTACGTGGCCGACATCTCTCAGGAGAATCGGTATCCCCCGATTCATTCCCACAACGATCTTCTGAATATCCTCCACGGACTTAATATAGCCACGTCCCCTTACCATATACTCTCTTCCGCCGAATTCGAGAAGCCTTCCCTCAACCTCATTATTCGACATCTTCACGCGATCCATCAGCTCACGGATTGAAACTCCATAGGCTGCCATCCGATTAGGATCGATATTGATCTGGTATTGCTTCACAAACCCACCCACACTTGCCACTTCAGCAACACCTTCAACACTAGCCAAGCCATACCGGATGTACCAATCCTGAAGGGTACGAAGATAGGCGAGGTCATGCTTCCCGCTCTCATCCACCAGGGCATAGGTATAGACCCATCCCACCCCTGTGGCGTCCGGTCCGAGCACAGGATTCACACCTTCGGGAAGCCTTCCGGTGATCTGCTGTGTATATTCAAGAACTCTGGATCTCGCCCAGTAGATATCTGTTCCATCTTCAAAGATCGCATAGACATAAGAAAATCCAAAATCAGAAAAACCTCTAACCGTCTTCACTTTTGGTGCGGAGATGAGGGCAGAGACAATGGGGTAGGTTACCTGATCCTCAACGAGATCAGGACTTCTCCCTTCCCATGGAGTATAGACAATCACCTGTACATCAGAGATATCGGGCACAGCATCCAGAGGGATATTCTTTATCGCATAGACTCCTCCAAGGGTCAACAAAAGAACGACCGTAAAGACTAAAAATCGATTCTTTGCACAGCTCTCTATGATCTTTTCGATCATCTCCGGCTCCTCTTTTTTTTAATGGGAATGGGTCATCCCACCAATGGCTTCTTTAAATTTCGATTCGGAGTCGATCAAGAAATTGGCACTCGTCACCACTCTTTCTCCTGCCTTGAGCCCCTTGATCACTTCGTAATAGTTTTCCACCTTGGCGCCTACTTTCACCTCCCGCGGTTCAAAATAACCTGAACCTTTATCGACGATCGCCATCTGTCGAAGACCGGTATCAATGACCGCTCCCTCTGGCACAGCCAACCTGTGCCCCAAGTGAACCTTTATCTCCACATTGGCATACATCTCAGGTTTGAGCTTGCCATCGGGATTTGGAAATTCGAATCTTACCTTTGCAGTTCGAGTATTTGGATCCAAGGAAGGATAGATGTAAATAGCTTTTCCCGTGAATATCTCTCCGGGAAGATAAGATAATTGAATCAAAGCCTGCTGTCCCAAACGTATGAAGGGAAGTTCGTACTCATAAATGTCTGCATAGAGCCAGACCACTGAAAGATCAGCCAGTTTGAAGAGCGCCATTCCCGGCATGACGTTCATCCCCTTATAGGTCATTTTTTCTAAGACAAATCCGCTGAAAGGCGAGTAGAGGGTGAGCGTTTTTCTTGGCTGTCCGGTCTCTTCAAGGACTCTGATCTGATCATCGGTGATGTCCCAGAGTTTCAGGCGGCGCTTCGCAGACTCCGCCAAAGAGTATCCGCTCCCCGCCACCTCTGGAAATGGACTCTTTACCAAATCTTTCTTTGCCCGAAGGGCGATGAGATATTCCTCTTGTGTGGAGACAAGTTCCGGGCTGTAGATGGTGAGAAGAGGTTCACCCTGCCTCACATACCGGCCTGTAAAATCGACGAAGAGATCTTCAATCCACCCCCCAATTTTTGGCGAAACCGTGACAATCCTCTTCTCATCATAATCAACCCTTCCCACGGTTCGGATCACTTTCTCGAGGGGTTTCGTCTCAACGGTTCCAATTTTGACTCCAATCAGTTGTTGCTTCTCAGGTGAGATTTGGACTGTCCCTGGAGTAACTTCCTTCATCTTGCCTTCCTTCTGGATCGACTCCATGGTCAAGCCCTTCATATCGAGGTCTTCCGCCTTTTTGCCTTCCTTTCTCACCTCCTCCTTATGCTCTTTATGAACCGTCGCCTCCTTCCCTTTCCCACATCCAAAAATGACCAAAGGAAGCACCAACAGCAGGATAAACAAAGTCAATCGTCTCATTTCCCTTCCTCCTTCTGAGAGAGACGCTTTCCAATGACAGCCTCCAAACTCGCCACGGTCTTCTCATATTCCGTTAAGGCCTGGTGGTACTGCAATTCATACTTATAGAGGGTCATTTGACCATCCAGTAGGGTCATGAAATCTGCTTTGCCCACCCTGTAGGCACTCATGGCTGAACTGATCTGTAGGCTCGCCTGAGGAATGATCCCTGTCTTGTAGAGATCCAGTTGCCTCTCTCCCCGGTGGATCATTGAGCCCATATCTGTAATCATGAAAAAGATCTCGTTCTTCATTGCCTGAACTTGAGCCTCGAGGGCCTGGATATCTGCTTTCACTTCGACCACTTTACGATCCTGCTTTGACTTATAGAAGATGGGGATATTGATCTCCATCATTCCAGTATACATATCCCTCCTTTTCATCTCGGGGCCATTATCCCTCTGGCCATAGGCGAACCGAAAATTGAAGTCGGGATAATATTCCCTCTTCGCAAGGGCATAGGCCTTCTCCTTTGATTCGATCATCTTCTTCATCCCTCTCAACTGAGGATTTGCCTCCAAGGCCATTTTTTGAAGTTCTTCGTTGGTGAAAGGAAATTTTCTAAAAATCACCTCTTCCGGTATACCCACTTCGGTCTCCGAAGGCCGATTGAGAAGGGCATTTAGTTTAGCCTCCAAAGCTCTCTTCTTCTGCTCCAGCATAATGAGCTCATCTACCATCTTGGAGACCTCTATGTGAGCTTTTAGGACATCCTGCTGTATCCCT
The DNA here is from genome assembly GCA_964518775.1 of uncultured Syntrophaceae bacterium. Classification (GTDB taxonomy): domain Bacteria; phylum Desulfobacterota; class BSN033; order BSN033; family UBA1163; genus JACAEX01. The sequence goes on along the minus strand of CAZFJD010000035.1, from coordinate 3,215 downwards.
TCTCCAACCGCATACCGCGTCTCGGCAATCTTTACGAAATTCTGCAGAATATTCTTATTTCGTTGTGTGACTTCAGTTGTCCGGTAGATATGGGAAAGGTCATAAAAAGCGGCCTTCACGTCCTTCATGATTTGATTTATCTTTCCCTGAATCTCATTGGAAACAGCTTCAGCTTCTTTCTCTGCCATCTCTCTCATCAGGGGTCTCTTTCCAGGAAAAGGAAATTTCTGGGAGACGGAGATCTCTTTTGCCGTCATGTCTTCATCCCTGAAACTAAAATTGGTTGGAAGACTGGCGACCCCGAGTCCTAACATCGGATCTTCCAATGCAAATGCCTGTGGAATCTTCTCCCTAAAAACCTCCAATTTCTTCTTTGCAGCCAAGATTTCTGGATTATTCCGGAGTGCCTCTTCAACCAACTGATCAACATTGAGCAGTTGCTTCTCAGTCTGACCATAAGACATCAGAGGCGAAAAGATTAGAAAACAGAAAAGCACCATATTAGCCAATTGAGATAACCTAAGAATCATAGCATCACCTACCTTTTGAAAATTGATATATGATTAATTCTACAACCATAGTATGTTCATTAAAACAGAAAAAATCAAAAAGGTTCGTAAATTAAGTAAATTAAAGCCATGTATTTTTTAACCCTGATTGTCTGAAATAAAAACAAAAAGCTCTTGGCCTTTTGGCTAAACCTTAAGGGGGGTGAAGGCTTTAGCAATCTGGACCTAATTTTATCAGGCCCTTGGCCAAGAGCTTCTATCTTTATTTATCGGAGCTCAACTAATAGATAATATTCGCAACTTCGGAAATAAATAGGGTAAATTATGTATTTTCAAGGTAAAGATAAGCTATTTTCCTACCTCTTTCCTTCTTAGCGCTCCGATTCATTCGTTCCTTCAAACAGGTTATATCAGCAATTCCTGTGCCACGATTCCTTCATCCTCCTTAATTTGGATTTGGTGAACCACCCTTAGGAGGATGAAAAATAGGGCGTGCAAGTTCATCGATCACCGGCAATAGAAGGCTCAAAGACGCCTGACCGACATACGGAAGAATAATCGATCCCGAAAGACCCGTATTCGACAGAAAGGGACAGTGAAAAGCATATCCACACTCCAGTTTACGGCTCCCCTCATGCACTTCCTCCTGACAATCACCCATAGGAAACACTGGGACATAGGAGAAAAGAGTTCCCATGACAAGAAGAATTCCGATTGTTCTCACTTGCTATTCTTCTCCATTCAAGGAGGAAGGGCTCTCGGTTGAACCGCTAAACCTTTAGGGGGGTGAAGGTATTAGCCATGGTTTTCAACCGAGAGCCTTACCATTCCTTTAGCACTTATAGGTATCTTGAATAGGCCAAGCAGGCTCTGCTGAAATACCGGTCTCCCCCATCTGGAAAGATCGTCACAATCACTCCATTCTCAATCGATTCAGCCAATTTTAGTGAAGCCCAGAAGGCAGCCCCAGAAGAAGGGCCGACCAAAAGTCCCTCCTGGTTTGCCAAACGAGTGGTCACGCCATAGGCATCCTCCGTCTTGACAAAGAACGTCCCGTCTAAAATGGATTCGTCATAAATACCAGGCCGAATGGCGGTCTCAATATGCTTCAATCCTTCAATCCCATGGAATCCGTTGTCCGGCTGAACCCCAAAGATCTTTATGTGGGGATTGTAATCTTTCAACCTTCTTCCCGTTCCTATCAGGGTTCCACCTGTACCCACACCTGCAACAAAGTGAGTCACTTTTCCTCTGGTCTGGTAGAAGATCTCGACTCCTGTTGTCTCATAATGAGCTCTCCAGTTGGCAGGGTTATTATATTGATCTCCCTTAAAATACCGATCAGGGTTCTCTTCATATCGTCTTTTTGCTTCAAGAAGAGCCCCATCTGAACCCAGCAGAGGATCAGTAAAAATGAGATGGGCCCCGTAGGAGACGAGCGTCTTTCTCCTCTCCTCGCTGATATTAGTAGGGACAACTAATTCCACCTTGTACCCCTTGATCGCACCGATCATCGCATAAGCAATCCCTGTATTGCCTGATGTAGAGTCCAGGATGATCTTATCCCGAGTTAACTCACCCGATCTCTCCCCTTCTTCAATAATCTTCAAACCTGCTCGATCCTTTACAGACCCACCTGGATTAAGCCACTCCGCCTTTGCAAATATCTCTACCCCTTTGAGGTGTCTTGCCATTTTGTGAATTTGGATTAAGGGGGTGTTCCCAATAAAATTGAGGAGCGCGGTTGATCTCCCCTTCCAGAGATCTGTTCGAAAATCGGGTTCATCCCTAACTTCTCTGATTTGAGGAGCTCTCACTTCTTTAACTCCAACTGCGGTGTGTTTCTCAAATACCCGATGCAATTTCTCAATCCCTGCCTGCCCTGCACCATTCCGGTACAGGGCCTGCCCCGCCCTCGGTCGGGATCGGGGCCGACAGACAGGTGCTATCTGTCATCTGCAATTACGGATCGACCACAATCTCCTCGAGATAGATTGCCTCTTTCCCAATCCGGAAGGCCTTCACGACTGGGTTTCGTTCTTCCTTTAAGGAGATGATGACCGATGCCACTTCAGGATAGAAGGCCAATTTTACATCGGTCTCAGATGGAAAGGGAATGGTATGGGGGTGGGAATGATAGATCGCTATCATGTCAATCGATTCTTTTTCCATCTCCTCGAACACTCTTAACTGTTCTCGTGGAGACACTGAATATCGAACCGAGCTCCCTTCTTCGTTCCGGACTTCATAAGCCTTCTTCACGATCCCATGCTTTCCGCTCAAGACGCCACAGCATTCCAAGGGCCACTGCTCCCTTGCGTGTTGAACCATTCTCTCATAGAGGAGTTGCGGAATTCGGATCATTCTATCTGTCCCTCATTAGCCACCACCCATCATTTGTAGAAAAGTTACGTGATCTCCATCCTGGAGAGGATAAGTCAAGTTATCGCTGTGTATCCATTCCTTTCCGTTTCTGAGTACCTGGCAGTGGAGACACTTCATGACGGGTCGCCCATACGTCTTCTGCAAATGGCTGAGAAGGTCTCCGAAGGTACTGCCTTCCACTTGAAAGACCATTTCTCTGCCGCCGATCAATTGCTCCATCTCTTGAATACCGACCAATTTGAGTCTAATCTTCACATCTCCCTCTTCCGAGTCAAACGGCTGAGGATGCCCTCGGCTCCAAACTGCATTCAACGTGATAAT
>CAZFJD010000034.1:2949-15784 GCA_964518775.1 uncultured Syntrophaceae bacterium | reverse complement strand
GCGTGGGGTGAAGCGTGAGGAGGTGGAGCGGGGTCAGGTGGTATCGAGGCCTGGGGCGATTACGCCGCATCGGAGGTTTAAGGCGGAGACGTATATATTGACGAAGGAGGAGGGGGGTCGGCATACGCCGTTTTTTAATGGGTATCGGCCTCAGTTTTATTTTCGGACGACGGATGTGACGGGGGTGGTGACGTTGCCGGAGGGTGTGGAGATGGTGATGCCTGGGGACAATGTGTCGTTGGCGGTGGAGCTCATTACGCCGATTGCGATGGAGAAGGAGTTGCGGTTTGCGATTCGGGAGGGTGGGCGAACCGTTGGCGCAGGCGTCATCAGTGATGTCACGGAGTAAGTTTCGAGGCTGAAAGATGAGAAATATTCTGACATTGGCGTGCACGGAGTGTAAGCGGAGAAACTACTCCACCACAAAGAACAAACGGAACACCCCGGATAAACTAGAGTTAAAGAAGTACTGTCGATTCTGTCGGAAACAGACGGTTCATAAGGAAACGAAGTGACAATGGACAGTGGCAGGTGGAGAGTGGAAGGTTGCTCATTCTGCGTTCTACCTTCCACCTTATATATAGCAGGATATATAGCAGGCCAGTAGCTCTAACGGATAGAGCACCGGACTCCAAATTCGGGTGATGGGGGTTCAAATCCCTCCTGGCCTGCCATGCACCATGTAAGGTGCATGGCTCGCCATGAATCCCACGTGGTTCATGGCTGCCATATTACTTCCGAAATAGAATAAGATGGAATTTTCAATAAAAGAGAAATTCGAAGGCGCGAAACAGTTCTTAAGGGAAGTAAAAACAGAACTGAAAAAGGTGACCTGGCCCTCGCGGAAGGATACTCTCTCCGGCACCGCAGTTGTTTTGGTGGCGGTCTTCATCATCGCGCTCTTTTTGGGGATTGTCGATTCAGGTCTGTCGAGCCTCATCAAAGAGTTGCTCAAAAGGGCCACCAGTTAGAGAAGTGATGGTGATTCACGACTTCCCTCTTACACCTTTCACGAATATCCAAGAGTTGCAATGTCGGATGATGGTGGGGATCGATGGCGCAGCAGTGGTATGTGGTCCATACCTATTCGGGTTTCGAAAACAGGGCCAAACAGAATTTAGAGGAACGGATTAAGAACTTCGGTAAGGGAGATTTCTTCTCTTCCATCCTGGTCCCCACGGAGACTGTCATCGAGTTGGTCAAGGGGAAGAGGAAGACCTCTCAACGGAAGATCTTTCCAGGATACCTATTGGTCAAGATGGAGTTAAACGAGGAGACATGGCATATCGTAAAGGATACGCCGAAAGTCACGGGTTTTGCCGGCGACGGCACAAAACCTATTCCCATCTCGGAAAATGAGGTGGAGGAGATTCTGTCTCAGATGAAGGAGGGTGTGTCGAAGGTGAAGGCAAAGGTCTCCTTCAATATCGGGGATAGCGTTCGGGTGATCGATGGTCCCTTTGTCAACTTCATCGGGACGATCGAAGAGGTCAAACCTGAGAAGAGGAAACTGAAGGTGTTGGTCTCCATCTTTGGAAGGGCAACGCCAGTGGAACTAGATTTCATCCAAGTGGAGAAGAATTAACAATCTCCGTTCGAGGTGTTTGAGCGATGGCGAAGAAAGTGGTGGCGATGGTGAAGCTTCAGATTCAGGCAGGGCAGGCGAACCCTTCCCCTCCAGTGGGACCTGCGTTGGGGCAGCACGGGGTCAATATCATGGAATTTTGCAAAGCCTTCAATGCCCGCACCCAGGGACAGGAGGGAATGATCATCCCTGTCCTGATCACCATCTTTTCGGATCGATCCTTCAGCTTTATAACCAAGACACCACCTGCCTCGATCCTTCTAAAGAAGGCGGCAAAGATTGTGAAAGGTTCAGGAGAACCGAATCGAACAAAAGTGGGCAAGGTGACTAAGGAGCAGATCCGGGAGATTGCACAGATCAAGTTTAAGGATCTCAATGCGATGGACATGGAGGGTGCGATCCGGACCGTCGAAGGCACAGCCCGAAGCATGGGGCTAGAGATTGTATAAGAGAGAGCTATGGCAAATAGAGGAAGGAAATATTTAGAGGCAAAAAACAAGGTCGATCGGAATAGACGCTTCGATCTCGAAGAAGGAGTCAGGCTTCTTCTGGAAACACGTTATGCCAAATTTGATGAGACTGTTGACCTCGCCGTCCGTCTCGGTGTGGATCCGAAGAAAGCCGACCAGATGGTCCGAGGGACGGTCGTCCTTCCCCATGGTACGGGCAAGAAGGTGAGGGTCTTGGTTTTTGCCAAGGGGCAGAAGGAAAAAGAGGCACTGGATGCGGGTGCTGATTTCGTGGGCGGGGAGGATCTCATCGAGAAAATTTCAAAGGGATGGTTGGAGTTTGACAAAGCAATTGCCACACCCGACATGATGGGTCTCGTCAGCAAGCTGGGAAAGATTTTGGGACCTCGAGGCCTGATGCCTAACCCGAAGGTCGGGACCGTCACCTTCGATTTGGAGAGGGCGATTAGAGAGATCAAGGCAGGTAAGGTGGAGTTCAAGGTAGAGAAGGCAGGGGTTGTTCATGTACCCGTGGGAAAGGTCTCGTTCGGATTCGATCCACTCTTAGATAATATCAGAACCATTCTGGACGTGATCGTCCGTGCTAAGCCACCCACGAGCAAGGGGATCTATCTCCGGAGTATCGGTTTATCAACTACGATGGGACCCGGGATCAAGATCGATCCCTTAGCGGTTCGAAGTATCTTGAAGTAGCAAGAGAGATCCTCGGCGTCGTTGAGGAGGTAAACGCGATTGAATCGAAGAGAGAAGGAACAGATCGTATCAGATTTTTCCAGGAAGATCGAGGGATATAGGGCCATCGTCCTGACCCATTACCGGGGTCTCAATGTGGAACAGATGAACCATTTGAGGAAACGCTTGAGGGACGAGAAAGTTTCCTATCAGGTCGTGAAGAATACGTTGATGAGGCTGGCTTCCAAGGGGACAGATTTGGAGAAGCTGAACGACTATTTTGAAGGGCCCACAGCGATTGCGATCTCATACGGGGATCCGGTTCTGCTGGCGAAGATCTTGTCAGAATTTATAAAAACGCAACCTTCCCTTGAGATCAAGGTTGGTCTGATCGAAGGGAAGGTGGCACCGCCTGAGGAAGTAAGGGCCTTGGCCACGATGCCCTCTCGTGAAGTCCTTTTGGCGCAAATTCTGGGAGGGATTCAAATGGCAGGAGGCCACATTGTGGGGTCCATTCTCAGCATGCTTCAACAGATGTTCGGTGTCATTCAAGCTCGAGCGGTCCAACTGGCTGAATTGGAAAGTGGAAAGTAGAGTGTGGAGTGTGGAATGTAGAAAAGAGGAAGTAAGTCATTGATTTTTGAACCACTTTCTACCTTCTATGTTCTACCACCTAATTATAGAGATAGGAGGATGTTTCAAATGGCGGATATCCAAAAAATTGCAGAAGAGATCGGCAATCTGACCTTGTTGGAGGCACGGGATTTAGTGAAGATCCTTGAGGAAAAATTTGGGATCAAGGCTGCGGCACCGATGGCTGTGGCTGCGATGCCAGCCCCTGGGGTAAGTGGAGGAGCGGAGGCTGCTCCAGCCGAAGAGAAAGCGGAATTTGACGTGATTCTGACGGGTTTTGGCGATAAGAAGATCCAGGTGATTAAGGTTGTCAGAGAGCTGACGGGATTGGGTCTGAAAGAGGCCAAAGACCTTGTGGAAGGTGTCCCCAAGCCTGTGAAAGAAGGGGTTTCAAAAGAGGAAACTGCGACGATAAAGAAGAAGATCGAAGAGGCTGGTGGGACAGTCGAGATAAAGTAGGAAAAGATTTAGAGGCATTGAGGGACATCGTTGTCTCTTCCCAGAAGGACAGAAAAAATGAAGGCGGCAAGTCCAAAAGGGAGGGGACTTTTTATTTGAGGGAAAGGAGTCTCTATGGCCAGTATCATCCCAGTCTATCGAAGATGTCGTAAGAACTTCTCAAAGATCAAAGAGGTGTTAGAGATCTCCAACTTGATCGATGTTCAAAAGAGGTCTTACGCAAAATTTCTGCAGGCCGATGTGGAGCCGGATAAGCGGGAACCCATTGGGCTTCAAGCAGTCTTTAAGACGGTTTTCCCAATTAAAGATTTTTATGAGACCGCCTCTCTCGAATTCGTCAGTTACCGTCTGACCGAACCCAAATACGATGTGGAGGAATGTCTGTTAAGGGGGATGACGTACGCCGCCCCGGTGAAGGTGACCGTTCGCTTGGTCGTCTGGGATGTGAACGAGGGGACGCGAGCTAAAAGCATTAAGGCGGTGAAGGAGCAGGAGGTTTATTTCGGTGAGATTCCCCTGATGACAGAGAATGGGACATTTATCGTCAATGGAACAGAAAGGGTGATCGTCAGCCAGCTCCATCGGTCCCCTGGCGTCTTCTTCGATCAAGATCAGGTCAAGCCCCATGGTGGAGGAAAGATTTTCTACTATGCCCGTATTATCCCCTATCGCGGATCCTGGATCGATTTCGAATTCGATCAGAAAGATCTCCTTCATGTTCGGATCGACCGACGTCGGAAAATCCCTGTCACCATCCTTCTTCGGGCGCTCAAATACACCGGTCAGGAGCTCTTAGACTACTTCTATTATAAGGAAAAAATCCTCTTCCGAAAAGGAAAGTTCCTCAAGGAGATTTCGAAAGAAGTGCTCGTGGGACAGAAGGCCACCGCCGATATCATCGATCCGGAGACTCATAAGGTGATCCTCAAGAAACACCGTCGGATCACAGAAGACTCATTCAAGCGATTGGAGATGACCAAGATCAATACCATACCGGTCGATTCGGAGGACCTCGTCGGACGGTATTTGGCGAGGGATGTGGTCGACCCTGAGACCGGGGAGGTGATCGCCGAGTGTAACGAAGAGGTGACGGAGAAACTGCTCAACGAGATGAGGGAGAGGAAGGTTGAGACGTTCGAGATCCTCTTCATCGACAATATCAACGTCAGCTCTTCGTTGAGAGATACCTTGGTGATCGATAAGATTGAGTTGAGCCAAGAGGAAAGAGAACGATTGCGTGTCCTTGAGCCAGGAAAATCGATCCGGGAGAAAGAGTCCGAGAAAGCCCTGATCGACATCTACAAAAGGCTTCGTCCCGGAGACCCACCCACCGTGGAGACAGCCATCGGCCTCTTCTACAACCTCTTCTTCAATCCGGAACGCTACGATCTCTCCAAAGTGGGTCGGATGAAGTTGAGTCACAAACTGGGTCTGAAGGGAAAGCCTCCCAAGGTGTTGGTTCTCACCGAAAGGTGGAAGAAAGAGGCATTGGAAGCCGGAGCCACCTATGCCGGAGGTAAAGAGCTGGTGGATCGGATCTTGGAGGGATGGCTCGATTTTGATGAAGCTATTGCTACGCCAGAGATGGCCGATGAGATTCAGCGCCTCGCGAGGGTCCTTCATCCCATTGGGATGATGCCTTCCTTAAAAGATGGGACGATTACCGATGATGTGAAGGGGAAGGTTCGGAAGATTCTGGAGGATGAGAAGGCCACGCTCCGGAGACGGGATATCCTTGAGGTCGTCCGATACCTGATCAAATTGAAAGATGGTCAAGGTTCGGTTGACGACATCGATCACCTGGGAAACCGTCGCGTCAGGACGGTGGGAGAATTGCTCGAAAATCAATATCACATTGGGCTCGTGAGGATCGAAAGGGCGATCAAAGAGCGGATGAGCCTTCAAGATGTCGAGACCTTGATGCCCCATGACCTCATCAATTCAAAACCCCTCTCTGCTGTGATTAAGGAGTTTTTTGGTTCCAGTCAGCTCTCCCAATTTATGGACCAGACGAACCCCCTCTCCGAGATCACCCATAAGCGGCGACTCTCTGCGCTGGGTCCGGGAGGGCTCACCCGGGAGAGGGCGGGATTTGAGGTGAGGGACGTCCACCCCACTCATTATGGTCGGATCTGTCCGATTGAGACCCCGGAAGGTCCGAACATCGGTCTGATCACCTCTCTCAGCACCTATGCCCGTGTGAACGACTACGGATTTATTGAGACCCCTTACCGGGAGGTGATCAATGGAAAAGTGACCAATAACATTCGATACCTCTTTGCCCTTGATGAAGAGGAAGAGATCGATGGACAGAAGCCTGCGATCGCCCAGGCGAATGCCCCTTTGGATCGAGACGGAAGGTTCACGGCACCGCTCGTCTCTGCCCGGAGAGGAGGCGAATTCGTCATGGTCAAACCGGAAGATATCCGATATATGGATGTCTCTCCTAAGCAGTTGGTCAGTGTCGCCACTTCCCTCGTCCCCTTTCTGGAGAATGACGATGCCAACCGAGCCCTCATGGGATCAAATATGCAGCGCCAAGGCGTTCCCCTCTTAAAGGCAGATGCGCCTTTGATCGGCACTGGAATGGAGGGAATTGTAGCAAGAGATTCCGGCGTGACCCTAGTTGCTAAGAGAGATGGCGTGGTTGAGGACGTGGATGCCTCCCGAATTGTCGTCCGTGCAGATGAGGATGGCCAGAGAGAGGACGACCCAGGTGTCGACATTTATACCTTGATCAAATACAAACGATCCAACCAGAATACTTGTATCAATCAAAAACCCATCGTGCGGGTTGGGGAACGAGTCAGGAAGGGTGAGGTCATTGCCGACGGCCCAGCAACAGATATGGGCGAACTGGCACTGGGGAAAAATGTCCTCGTGGCCTTTATGCCTTGGGGAGGATATAACTTTGAGGACTCGATCCTCATCAGTGAGAAATTGCTGAAGGAGGATACTTATACCTCCATCCATATTGAGGAATTGGAGTGCGTGGCCCGGGACACCAAATTGGGCAAAGAAGAGATCACCTGTGACATTCCCAACGTGGGAGAGGAGGCATTAAAAGATCTGGATGAGAGTGGCATCGTCCGCATTGGTGCGGAGGTGAACCCCGGAGACATTCTCGTTGGTAAAGTGACCCCAAAAGGGGAAACCCAACTTTCGCCTGAGGAGAAGCTCCTTCGGGCGATCTTCGGGGAGAAGGCAGGGGATGTTCGGGATACTTCCCTGAGGGTCCCCCATGGGATCGAAGGGATTGTGATCGATGCAAAGGTCTTCTCTCGAAAGGGGCAGGAGAAGGACGAGAGGACGAAAGCGATCGAAGAGCAGGAGAAGGCGAGGTTATTGAAAAATCAGGCGGATGAAATTCGGATCATCCAGAATAGTACCCGGAGGAAGATCGGGAAATATTTGATCGGTAAACGGGCCGCCCACCGGATCACCGATGAGAAGAAGAGCCGTGTCTATCTGGAGGCCAAGGAACGGATGAAGGAAGAGCATCTCTTTGCCATTCCCTTCGACCGGCTGATGGAGATCGATGTGTTAGAGGGGAAGCGTGTGATCCCTGAGGTGCACCGATTCCTCAATCAGGCGGAGCTCCAAATCAATGTGGTCAAGGCCATCTTTGCGGATAAATTGGCCAAGTTGAAAAGAGGAGATGAGCTGGCTCCAGGGGTGATTAAGACCGTCAAGGTCTATATCGCCATGAAACGCAAACTTTCGGTTGGGGATAAGATGTCTGGCCGCCACGGGAACAAAGGGATCATCTCGCGCATTCTTCCCGAAGAGGACATGCCTTACTTGGAAGATGGGATGCCAGTGGATATCGTCCTTAATCCATTGGGAGTTCCGTCTCGAATGAATGTGGGTCAAATCCTGGAGACACACTTAGGATGGGCTGCGAAGGGACTGGGTTGGAAGATCGAAGAGTTCTTACAGAAACACTTTAACCCCAAATTGCTTCGGAGAAAGATCAAAGAGATCTATTCATCAAAAGAGGTGAATGAATACTTGGATCAGGCCACGGATGAAGAAGTCATGGAACTGGCTCGCAAATTGGGGAATGGGATCTTCGTCTCCGTCCCCGTGTTCGACGGAGCGTCGGAGGAGGAGATCAAAAACCATCTCAAGAAGGCTGGGCTTCCAGTCACAGGCCAGACCACCCTCTACGATGGAAGGACGGGTGAGCCTTTCCACCAGAAGGTCACGGTCGGCTACATGTACCTCCTTAAATTACATCACCTGGTGGATGACAAAATTCATGCCCGTTCCATTGGACCTTACTCCTTGGTTACTCAGCAGCCCTTGGGAGGTAAAGCCCAGTTCGGAGGACAGCGATTGGGGGAGATGGAAGTGTGGGCTTTAGAGGCCTATGGTGCGGCGCATTCGCTTCAGGAATTCCTGACGGTGAAATCTGACGATGTGGCAGGAAGGACCCGAGTCTATGAAGCGATTGTCAAAGGGGAGCATACGCTGGAGCCTGGGCTTCCGGAGTCCTTCAACGTCCTGGTCAAAGAGCTACAGAGCCTTTGCCTCGATACGGAATTGATGGAAGAGAAAAGAGAAGAGATTTAAACAGAGAAAAGTTCAAATGTCAAATTCCAAAGTTCAAATTAAGTTCAAACTTCAAATGTCAAATCCTTTGACATTCTGACATTTGTCATTCCTTTGGCATTTGCCTGCCTGCGCGAAGCCGCTTCGGCGAAGGCAGGGATTTTGAAATCTGACATTCCCTGCCTATTATTGGCAGGGTAAAGGAGGAAACCTTGGAAGACTATTTGTCATTCTTTGAGAAAGGGAAGAGCCCGATCAATTTTAATGCCATCCGTATCTCCATTGCCTCTCCAGAGAAAATTGAGTCCTGGTCCCATGGAGAGGTGAAGAAACCGGAGACGATCAACTACCGGACCTTTAAACCCGAAAAGGACGGCCTTTTCTGTGCAAAGATCTTCGGCCCCACGAAGGATTACGAATGCAATTGTGGCAAGTACAAACGGATGAAGCATCGGGGGATTGTGTGTGAGAAGTGTGGAGTTGAGGTCATCCAGTCCAAGGTACGCCGAGAGAGAATGGGCCATATCCGGTTGGCCACGCCGGTGGCGCATATCTGGTTCCTCAAGAGCATTCCGAGCAAGATCGGCATCCTTGCGGATATGACACTGAGAGAGCTGGAACGAATCCTCTACTTTGAAGCCTACCTCGTGCTCGATGGAAGGGGAACGCCGTTAAAGAAGGGAGAGATCCTGTCAGAGGATCGATACCGGGAAGCCAAAGAGAAATACGGCGATCAATTTACGGTCGGCCAAGGGGCCGATGCCATTCGGGAGCTGTTGAGAGGCACGAACGTCAAAGAACTTTCTCAGAAACTTCGAGCAGAGATGAAGGAAACGACTTCAGAGGCCAAGAAAAAACGTTTGGCAAAACGGTTAAAAATTATTGAGTCCTTCTTGGACTCGGGGAACAAACCGGAGTGGATGATCTTAGAAGTGATCCCAGTCATCCCGCCCGATCTTCGGCCTCTTGTCCCTTTGGATGGAGGTCGATTTGCAACTTCGGATCTGAACGATCTTTACCGGAGGGTGATCAACCGAAACAATCGGCTCAAACGACTGCTTGAATTGAATGCCCCCGAAATCATCATCCGGAATGAGAAACGGATGCTCCAGGAGGCTGTGGATGCCCTCTTCGATAACGGGAAGAGGGGAAGGACGATCTTAGGAGCAAATAAAAAGCCCCTCAAGTCCTTAAGTGACATGTTGCGGGGCAAGCAGGGTCGGTTCAGACAGAACCTTCTGGGGAAGCGAGTGGACTATTCTGGACGTTCGGTCATCGTCGTCGGTCCTGAACTGAAATTGCATCAGTGCGGTCTTCCTAAAAAGATGGCCCTGGAACTGTTCAAACCCTTCGTCTATCATCGCTTGGAAGATAGGGGACTGGTCACCACGATCAAGAGCGCCAAGAAAATGCTGGAGAAGGAGAGACCCGAGGTCTGGGATGTCTTGGATGAAGTGATCCGCGAACATCCGGTGCTGCTCAACCGCGCACCAACGCTGCACCGTTTGGGCATCCAAGCCTTCGAGCCCGTTTTAATTGAGGGAAAAGCCATCCAACTTCATCCCCTGGTCTGCGCGGCTTTCAATGCCGACTTCGATGGAGACCAGATGGCCGTCCATATTCCTCTCTCGGTCGAGGCTCAGGCGGAGGCGAGGATTCTCATGATGTCCACCAATAACACCCTTTCCCCGGCGAATGGGAAACCGATCATTGTGCCAACGCAGGACATCGTCCTTGGAATCTATTACATGACCAGGGAACGGCCCTGTGTGAAGGGAGAGGGAAAGGTCTTTTCAAATGTAGAAGAAGTTCGGGTCGCCTACGACGCCAATGAAATTGACATCCATGCCCGGATCAAGGTCCGGATTGATGGAGATTTGGTGGACACAACCGTGGGTCGAGTTCTCCTCAAAGAGATACTTCCTGAGGAAGTTCCATTCAAATTGATCAATAAAGTGATGAAGAAAGGTGAGTTAGCCAGCCTCATCGACTACTGCTACCGATTCGGAGGAGAGAAGAAGACCGTGCTGTTGTCCGATCGTTTAAAGGCTTTGGGATACCTTCATGCCACGCTGGCGGGGCTTTCGATCAGCATTGACGATATGCTGATTCCTTCCAATAAGGCGACTCTCCTCGAAGAAGCCCAGGAGGAAATCGAGAACGTTCAGGAACAGTATACGGAGGGACTGATCACAGATGGAGAACGCTATAACAAGGTGATCGACATCTGGGCCGAGGTCACAGAAAACATTGCCGGTGTGATGCTGAAGGAATTGGGAAGCGAGTCCGTCGAGGGTTCTGCTGGCGAAAAAGTGACGACAGAGAGTTTTAATCCAATCTATATGATGGCTGACTCCGGAGCTCGGGGAAGTGCGCAACAGGTAAGGCAATTGGCGGGGATGCGGGGGCTCATGGCCAAGCCTTCGGGCGAGATCATTGAAACTCCGATCACTGCCAACTTTAGAGAAGGGCTCACCGTTTTACAATACTTCATCTCTACCCATGGTGCTCGAAAGGGATTGGCCGATACGGCATTGAAAACAGCCAATGCGGGGTACCTCACCCGACGATTGGTGGATGTCGCTCAGGATGTTGTGATTACGGAGCACGATTGCGGCGCCATGGATGGGATCGACGTCACGTCTCTGGTCGAAGGAGGGGAGATCATCGAATCGATGAGGGAAAGAATTCTGGGCCGAGTGGCCCTGGAGGATATCCGGGATCCCTTTACAGAGGAGGTGATTGTCAAAGGGAATGAAGAAATTGGCGAGGCCTTAGCAGAGCGCATCGAGGATGCTGGGATTGAGAGGGTGAAGATTCGATCCGTCCTCACATGTAAATCGAAGCGGGGTGTCTGCGCTCTCTGTTATGGAAGGGACTTGGCCCGAGGAAGGCTGGTCAATGTGGGAGAAGCGATCGGAATCATTGCTGCTCAGTCGATCGGTGAGCCGGGAACACAATTGACGATGAGGACCTTCCATATTGGGGGAACGGCCAGCCGACGGGCTGAACAGACGACGCTGGAATCCCGTATCGATGGAAAGGTGAAGTTCATCAACCTTAAGACGGTCAGGAACCGTGAGGGAAACCTGATCGTCATGAATCGAAATGGAGAGATCGCTATTCTTGACGAAAGCGGAAGGGAACGGCGACGCTATTCTGTCATTTATGGAGCAAAACTGAGGGTCAAGGATGGACAGAAGGTGAAGGAAGGCGAGATGCTGGCCGAATGGGATCCTTACGCCATTCCTGTTTTGACCGAGGTTTCGGGCCGGGTTAAGTTCGGGGATATCATCGAAGGCGTGACGATGCAGGAACAGGTCGATGAGTTTACAGGGCTGTCGAGAAAGGTCATCACCGAATCGAAAGACCCGGACCTTCGGCCGAGGATCTCGATCAAGGATGAGAAGGGGAGGACGATGAACCTTCCTGCCTCGGCCTCACAAGCTCGGTATCTCCTACCGGTGGGAGCCAACATTTTTATCTCAGAAGGAGATATGGTCGAAGCAGGGGATATCATCGTGAAGATCCCGCGGGAGACAACCAAGACGAAGGATATCACTGGAGGTCTTCCCCGAGTGGCCGAGCTTTTTGAAGCCAGAAAACCGAAGGAGTATGCACTGATCAGCGATATCGATGGCGTAGTCGAGTTTGGAAAAGATCTCAAGGGGAAGAGGAAGGTGATCATCCGGCCGGATGTGGGAGAGTCGAAGGAGTATATGATCCCCAGGGGAAAACATGTGAGCGTCCACGAAGGCGATTTCATCAGAGCAGGCGAGGCATTGATGGATGGTCCTTCGAACCCCCATGATATTTTAAGGGTGCGGGGAGATAAGGCTCTGGCCCGCTACTTGGTCGATGAGATCCAAGAGGTTTATAAGCTTCAAGGGGTGAAGATCAACGACAAGCATATTGAGGTGATTGTTCGCCAGATGCTCAAGAGGGTGAGGATTAGAGAGGTCGGAGACACCCATTTCTTGGTAGACGACCAGGTGGAAAAATATGTGTTTGAAGAGGAGAACGAGCGGGTGTTGCGGGAGGGAGGAAAACCAGCGGTTGCAGAGCCTCTCTTTTTAGGGATCACAAAGGCCTCTCTCATCACCGATAGTTTTATCTCCGCTGCCTCCTTCCAGGAGACGACCAAAGTCCTCACGCAAGCCGCTGTGGCCGGGAAGGTGGACTATCTCAGGGGGTTAAAGGAGAATGTCATCATGGGGCGCTTGATCCCAGCTGGAACCGGCCTTCCAAAATATAAGGCACATGAGCTCTGGGTTGAAGGCTATACGGGAGAGGAGATAGCGGCAGAAGAAACGGCAGAAGTCTCAGCGGTGAGCCCCGCATAAAAGGATTTCTGGGAGGGTGAAAAAACATGAAGCCCATTCCATAAAAGGAATGGGCTTTTCATTTCTAACCGCCAAATCCCAAGCATCAAAACATCAATTTCAGATTGCAAATTGCAGAT
>CAZFJD010000034.1:0-2939 GCA_964518775.1 uncultured Syntrophaceae bacterium | reverse complement strand
TCAATGATCTGAAGAGTGTGGCATGGAGTTTCAAATCTTGGCCACTCCCGCCCGGGGTCAGCAAGGAAATCTGTTCGGGATTTGGAATTTGCATTAAGTCATTTATTTGATTCCTTCCAACCGCTTCTTGGCCATTTCTGCCTGTTCAGAATGGGGGTACCGTTCGATCACGCGTTTGAGTAAGATTCTGGCATTCGTCTTATCGCCAAGTTCCAAGAAGGCAAGGGCTTGCTTGAAAAGGGCAGCAGGGATTTTATCTCCCTCCGGATATTTGGCGATCGCTTTCTCATATTCCAGAATGGCTTTTTCGAAATCTTTTTTCAGATAGTAAGTCTCTCCGACCCAGAACTGGGCATTGTCAGATAGTTCAGTATTGGGGTATTGTTTGAGGAAAGCTTCGAATTTCCTCCGTGCTGCCTCCAAGTTCCCCTTCTGGAAGGTCTCATAGGCGTCCTTGTATAAGTCTCCGATACCGGTGGAGACCCCTTTCACATCGGCAGGGACCTCTTTTGTTGGAGGCGACTTTTCTACCTCCATCTGCTTTGAAATGACCTTGTCAATCTTTCCGTCCAGCCCCTTGAGGTAGTCCTCCATCCTTTTAATCTTTTCCTCCAAGGATTTAGCTTGATCCTCTTGGGCTTTGTTTTTCTCCTCGAACGCTTTCCCCCTCTCCTCCAGGATTCTTAATCGTACTTCCATACTCTCCTTCACACGGTCAGTTTCCTTTGAAGGCCTCTTAAGAAACTCTTTGTATTCCTCAATCCCTGTCGAGAGGATTCGAATTTCGGATTGAAGGTTTTCGATTCGGAGGAGAAGGTCAGCCTGAAGCTTCTTCATCTCATTATTAAGATCTGTTCGGAGGGTTGAAACATCCCTTTCAATCCCTTTCTGATCTTTCTGGAAGGTCGAGAGATCTTTTTTGAGGGCATCCTCCTCTTTTCGTACCAGGTTCAGTTGGAATTGAAACCGACGAATCTCGTCATCGAGAATCCGAACATCCTCGGATGTAGCGCATCCGAAAAGTAACAGGCCTGCGCTCAGGACAATCCACGCGTTCGCCCACTTGAAAATTCTCAATTTGTCCTCCCCCCAAAGAGGTTCCTCAGGGAGCTCTACCTCCTTATGAAAGCCTACCCTTTATTTGGATGTAATGACTGTATGGGCCCTCCGGTTCTTGGCCCAAGCCTCTTCATTATGGCCGGGATCCACGGGCCTCTCCTCCCCATAACTGATCGTGGAGATACGATCCGGAGAAATGCCAATAGAGATGAGATACTTCTTCGTACTGTTGGCCCTTCTCTCTCCGAGGGCAAGATTATATTCGTTCGTTCCCCTTTCATCACAATGGCCTTCGATCTGTATCTTCACATTGGGATATTTCATCAACAGGACCACATTTCCCTTTAAAATCTCTGCATCCTCTGGGCGAATGTCATACTTATCAAAATCGAAATGAATGTCTTTGAGCAATTTGCTTTCGAAGATCTCTCCTTCGATTCCGGGTTCTTTCTTGGCCACGAGGCTCTTTTCAAACTCTTTCTCCCGTGCCTTCTTAGCTTCCTCTTCCCTTAACTTTGCCAATTCTCTCTCCCGTGCCTCCTTTGCTGCTCGTTCACGTTCAGCCTCGAGCCTGGCTGCCTCTTCCTTTTTGACGGGTGACCCTTCTTTCAGCACGGTTTTCTTTGGACATCCCGTCATGATAAGCCCGAGGGAGAAGATAAGAATCAGGATGGTCAAGCCTTTTTTAACCATTTTAGACCTCCTTTAAAAAGTGGCTTTGATTTGCATTCCCTATTTCGTGGAGCATTATTCATTTTGTCTCTTCCAGTTTTTTCTTTGCTATATCTGCCTGGTCAGAATGGGGATATCGTTCGATCACCCGTTTAAGTAAACTTTTGGCATTAGTCTTATCACCGAGTTCCAAGAAAGCGAGGGCTTGTTTGAAAAGAGCTGCAGGGATTTTATCTCCCTCCGGATATTTGGCGATCGCTTTCTCATATTCCAGAATGGCTTTTTCGAAATCTTTTTTCAGATAGTAAGTCTCTCCGACCCAGAACTGGGCATTGTCAGATAGTTCAGTATCGGGGTATTGTTTCAGGAATGCCTCAAATTTCCTCCGTGCCCCTTCTAAATCTCCTTTCTGAAAAGTCTCATAGGCGTCCTTATACAGATCTCCCGCTCCTGTTAGGAACCCCTTCACTCCAATAGAGACCTCCTTTACGGAAATCGACTTTTCTAACTCCACCTGCTTCGAAAGAACTTGGCCAATCTTCTCATACATTCCCTTGATACTATCCTCCATTCCTTTGATACTATCCTCCATTCCCTTGATACGGGTCTCCATTCCCTTAGACCTTTCTTCTAAGACCTTAACTTGATCCTCCTGAGCTTTATTTTTCACCTCTAAGGTTTTCCCTCTCGCTTCCAAAATCTCTGTTCGTAGGGTGATATCCTTCCTCAACCGGTCAATTTCTCTTGAAGCCTTCATAAGAAACTCTTTGTATTCCTCGACGCCTGCTGAGAATTTTTGAATTTCGGATTGAAGGGTTTGGAAGTGGAGGATAAGGTCGGCATGAAGCTTTTGGGTCTCTTTTGTAAGGTCGGTTCTCAAGAGATTGTCCTTGTTTTGGAGAGTTGAGATATCTCTTTTAACCTCTTTCTCAAGGACAATGAGTCCGTTTTGCAAGATATCCTTCTCCTTTTGGATCACTTTCAACTCTGATTGAAGGTTTTCGAGTTGGAGGGAGAGATTCGACTGGAGCCTTTCGATATCGGCCTGTAAGACTGAAAATCCCTTCTGCGTCTCCCTCTGAAAGGGCTCCATTTCTTTTTTGAGGGAGTCACTTCCCTTTTCCACTTTTTGAATTTGGGATTTAATTTGATGGACCTCCTTACTAAGTTGATAAACATCGCTATCGAGGATTCGGACATCCTCAGAT
>CAZFJD010000033.1:0-16039 GCA_964518775.1 uncultured Syntrophaceae bacterium | reverse complement strand
GTGTTTGGGATTGGAAAGAATTGGATTTGATGCATAACTCTTAATATTTGGCGCCACAAAAGGTTCATGGTCCATCGTCCATCGTCCGTCGTTTGCTGGCCTGCTCTGTGGGCGATTATATTTTGGGGATTTTCCTTTATAGCGACAAAAGTAGCCTTGAAGGAGGTCCATCCCTTTACACTGTTGACGCTTCGATTTGCAATCGGTGGTTTCCTTCTTCTCCTCGTCCAATTCAATCGAAATAAAGGATTCTTCAGATTTTTTTCAAAGAGGGATTGGGTCCAAATTTTCCTCTTAGCCATCGTCGGAATCGCTGGACATAACCTTCTTCAAGCCTATGCATTACTCTACACGACCGCCATCAACACGGGATGGATCATTGCCATTCAGCCCATTTTCATCACCGTCGCGGCTCGTCTCCTTCTTAATGAGAGGATTACCGTTCGAAAGATCGTAGGGATCCTTTTAGGTTTTTTTGGAATTTTTCTGATCATCTCAAAAGGAATATTTTCTCTCTCCCTGTTTCGCCTTTACTCGACCTTTGGAGACCTCCTTGTACTTACGAGCGCCTTGACTTGGACAGGCTTTACAGTTGGAGGAAGAGGATTCCTTTTACGGTTTCCGCCTCTTACCACAATTGCACCGATCATGATGGTCGGATGCTTGATCACCTTTCCCTTAAGCGCTTTGAAGGGCGAATGGAACATCCTTCTGCACCTATCTTTGCCGACGTGGATGAGTATCCTCTTCTTAGGAATCTTCTGCTCTGGCCTGGCTTACTTCTTTTGGTATTTAGCTCTTGAGAAAAAGGATTCCAGCATGATCGGACTGTACCTCTACTTGGAACCCTTTGTAACATTGATCGGAGCCCACCTGCTCTTGGATGAAGGGATCCTGTGGATTACGCTCATGGGTGGAGGAATGACCCTGCTCGGAGTTTACTTGGCAACAAAGAGCTCCCCAGAATAAAATCTTGACATCAAAAATGATTAGTGGTATTCAAATGCCGCTGGAAAAGATCGTTTCGGTAAAGGAGGTTGATTGTTTTGGCAAAGGGGTTTGTGAAGTGGTTTGATACGAAGAAGGGCTACGGATTTATCAAGCAACCCGACGGAGACGATGTGTTCGTCCACTACACAGGGATTGTGGGTGATGGATTTAAGTCTCTTCGTGCCGGCGAGGAAGTGGAGTTTGAAATCTCCAACGGCCCGAAAGGGCCACAAGCGACCAAGGTGATGAAACCATCCTGATTTTTTTTCAGTCCCCCAATCCCCGTTTAGCATAAGGGGAAAGGGGTTTAAGTTTAAAAGCTTTTAAGACTTCGAAGAGGCTTTTCGTTCCTCAATCTTCTTTATAGCTTCTTTCACTTTTGGAACCCAGGAGCCCTCGCGGGATTTTGCCAAATGGGTTAACCCTTTGATTGACTCTTCGGTTCCAATCTTTCCCAATGCATCGCAGATGGCTCCTAAGGCGGTGTCGCTGAGAGGGTTCTTCTCAAAGAGTCCGAACCACCGCTTGATTCCCCTTTCCTCCACAGCTTGGAGGAGAATCTGTTCTAATGTTTTTCCTTCGACTGTCAAGTTTCCTGAGAGGCCAAAGGCGTAGTAGATCTGGGTTTCAAGTTGGTCCATTTTTGGAGAGGGGGTAGCAGGTATTTGTTTGAGAATTCCCATCATCTTCCCAATTCCCTTGCTGCTTTTGATCATCCCGAGGCACCACACCGCTCTTTTTTGGACCTCCAAGTCCGGGTCGTCCAGGCCGGAGAGAAAAACTTCTTCTCCCTCAGCGCCTGCGATCTGGTAAAGAGTATGGATCGCCTGTTCCTTCAATTTTGGATGTTCATGGGAGATAAATCTCCCCAAAACCTTCATAAGCGGTGCTTTCCACTGGGGCGATTTGATCTCTCCGAGGACCCTGAGGATGTCACAGGTCGTTTCAATGGAAATCTGCTCAGCTTCCAGTTCTTTTAGGAGATGGGCGGCTGCCACTGGTCCAATCTGAATCAAGGCCTCGCAAGCATTCTTCCTTACCCATTGATCGTCACTCTTTTTCAAAATCTTAAGGAGGGGAGGGATGGCTCCGATCTCCAACGAGGCGAAGATGGGGATGATGGATGTTCGAACCTCTTTCTTTCCTGTTAAAAATTTTTCCTGAAGTATCGAGGGGATGGTGCCTTGACCAATCTCCTCCAAGACTTGGCCTGCCAATAGAGCCCACATCCTTTTTTGATGAAAATGGTGCTTTAACGTTTCAAGGATTTGAAGGGTCTCAGGATATCGATCTCTCCGGATCAGTTCTGGAACGATCTTGACAAAGGAATGGGCAATAGTAAGAAATGTCTCTTTTTCTTTGGCTTGATCGAGTTTCTGAAAAAATTGGTCGGTGTAGTTTAGAAATTTATCCGTCAGCCGTTCGAGAAGAATCTTATCTTTTAGCCCAGGCGTCAGGTCTTCAAGCCCGATCAAGCCGTGCCGGAAATATTCCTCGAGCAGATCCTCTGCTTCCTTGGTGCCTACTTCTTTCAGTCGATGAGAGATCTTTTTAACGAGTCGATCCGATTTTCTCTCGAAGGCATCTCCCTTCCGGAGCTGTTTGAGAGCAAGGTGATCCCGTAGAAAGATTTTGGAAGTGCCGATGAGAAATTGTTTTTGAAAGAATGAAGTGATCTCGTCCTCGATGAGCTCTTCCCCATGCTCAGGGATGGCAGCGAGATCACTATTCCGGAGGGTGGCACAGAGAAGGTCGGACTGCCGTAAAGGACGAAGGGCGTCCCAGATGAGACTTTTTCGAATTTCTTGGCGATCTTTTTCAGCCATTGTTTGAAGGAGGGGGATCATTTTTAAATCCTTCCTCATTCGGGAAAGCGTGACACGGGCCCTCCAGGGAATCTCCCGCTCCGGAGCGAGGAGTTCTTCATTGAAGACGAAGGAGATATTGAAGATCGCCTGACGGTAAAGAGCTTGGGTCAGTTTCTCCTTGTCTTGTTTATGACGAGTATCCAATAAGGAGGGATCGCTCATGATATCTATGAATCGACTGAATTCCATAGGGCCCATCCGGCTTTTAAGGGTAAGGCTGATCAAATCCTTCCGTTCCAGATAATGGGCAAATTTGGGAACATAGAGCTCGCCCATGCCCTTCATCATCATCCGACTCAACCTCTGTGCCTCTGGAAGAAGACCCTCCACGAAGATCTCTCGTCTCTCCTGTTCTTCCCTTACAAGAAAGGTCAATTCTTCTTCGCCCTCAAAAAGGGTCCTGAACAATTGATAGAGCCCCTCCTTTGCCCTTTTCGACTCCGGATGGTCCGGTGTGTAATATCCTGTTCTCAAGAAAGCCTGGATGAGGTGAAGGACGAAATCGTTTAACTTCGCTTGAAGTTTCTGGAGGCGCTCGACCTCTTCGGGTGGAAGACCTTCTGGGATTCCTTCAAGTCCCTTTTTCTGAGAGATGGGCTCGGTCATAGAATTCTGCGATGCTTCGTTAGGTGATTTCAGTTTCACAAAACGAAAAGGAGTTGTCAAGACATGAATTCACTCCATTCCATTGACCCGTTCGGCAACGCCAAGTCTTCAGGCTGGGGAGTCGAAGGGTTGACTTTTGAGAGAGAGGCTTATTAAACTTTAGTTTATAAAGTATGAAAGCGTTCAAAAGCCTCAGGAACGATTTTAAGGAGAACCGATGGCGGATTCTGTTCGGGCTCTTCGCCTTACTCATCGTCGATGTTCTCCAACTCTTCATCCCGAGGATTGTCAAATATGCCATCGACGATCTCACCTCAGGTGTGATCTCCCCTCACCAACTCCTCCTCTATGCAGTCCAGATCCTCATCTTAGCTTTGGGGATCGGCGGGTTTCGGTATGTCTGGAGGTACCTCCTTTTAGGAGCAGCACGCCGTGTTGAGAAAGCACTCCGTGAGCGCCTCTTTCAGCACCTTCAAACCCTCTCGTTCTCCTATTTCTCTCGGACGAAGGTGGGAGACTTGATGGCCCACGCCACCAACGATATTGAAGCAGTCCGAATGTCGATTGCGTTGGGAGTGGTTTTCCTTGTGGATACGATCATCCTTGGAGTATTGACGATCTTTTTCATGATCTATATTCATCCCGGTCTGACCCTCTATGCCGTCCTTCCCATGCCATTGATCACTGTGATCACCCTTTTCTTTAGCAGAGTGATTCATGAACGTTTTGAGGTTCTTCAGAAAGCCTTCGCCACTCTGACCGAGAGGGTGAGAGAGTCCATTGCTGGTATTCGAGTGGTTAAGGCTTATGTTCAAGAAGAGAATGAACGGAAAAAACTTTCGGCGTTGAGTCAGGACTATATTCAGAAAAATATCAGCGTGACAAAGGTGTGGGGGATGTTCTTTCCTCTCCTCCTCTTCTTTTCCAACCTCTCGATGGCCACCGTCCTCTATCTGGGCGGAAGGCTGACGATTTTTCAATCGATCTCAACGGGAGATTTTGTGGCCTTCATGAGCTATCTGGGAATGCTCACTTGGCCAATGATGGCCTTGGGCTGGGCGATCAATGTGATTCAACGCGGTGCTGCTTCGATGGGACGGTTGAATAGGATTTTCGAAGAGGTTCCAGAGATCGCCGATTTTCCAGAGGTGATCCGTTCAGCTACTTTAAAGGGAAAGATTGAGATTAGGGGCCTGACCTTTTCAGCTGGAAACGGAAACCATCCTCTTCTCAAAGATATTGATCTGACAGTCCGTCAGGGCGAGAAGCTCGTGATCGTGGGAAGGACAGGATCAGGGAAGACAGTCCTCTGCGATCTGCTGGTCCGAATCTTGGAGCCTTCGGAAGGAGCCATTTTTTACGATGGGATCGAAATCCATCACATCCCCCTCAAGGTATTGAGAAGGGACATCGGCTATGTATCTCAGGAGAGCGTCCTCTTTTCAGACACGATTCGGGAGAATATCACTTTTGGGAGGTTGGATGCCGGGGAAGAGGAGATTGAAGAGGCCGCACGGGTCGCACGGATCTACGATGAAGTGATGGGTTTTCCAGAAGGGATAAAGACCGTGATCGGAGAAAAAGGAGTCACGCTGTCCGGAGGCCAGAGGCAGCGGATTGCAATTGCAAGGGCCATCCTGATGGATCCCCGTATCTTCATTTTGGATGACGCCCTCTCCTCTGTGGATATCGAGACGGAGGAGCGAATTCTTGAGGGATTGGAGAGGTTTCTGAAAGGGAAGACAAGCATTCTCATCACTCACCGTATCGCTCCACTCCAAAGGGCGGATCGGATCGTCGTCTTGGATGAAGGAAGGGTGGTGGAGATGGGAGACCATGCGACCCTGTTCTCCAAGGGCGGAATGTATTCGGAGCTATATTGGCAGAGGCGATTGGAAGAAGAATTGGAAAGGGAATAAATTGAATGTCAAATGTCAAAGCTCAAAGTTCAAATGAAGTTCAAATTTCAAAGCTCAAATAGAAGTTATTTTGACATTAGGCCTCTTTTGGTTTTCGGAATTTGTTTCGAGTTTCGATATTCGCCTGCCTGCCGGTAGGCAGGGATTTCGTATTTTAGGGTTTTGAGCTATGTACACCGATTTTGGCTACATGGAAGAGGGCAAGTTGGGGAAGCCCTATGATCTGAAATTGATGGCAAGGCTCGGGACGCTTGTTCGACCTTATTGGACCCTCATAGCTCTCTCCCTTCTCTTTGTTTCCATCATGGCGCTTTTGGACCTGCTTGTCCCGTACTTAACCAAAGAAGCGATCGATCGATACATTGTGACTTCTGCAAGAGAAGTCGTCCTGAGAGGTGACGGGTCGCTTTCGGAAGAACGTCTCTGGAATCGATATGGGAAGGCCCTCATTCCTAAAAAGGAAAAAGGGAGGTTTCTCCTTCCCCCGGAGATATGGCAATCGATGGATCGGAAGGAGATCGCCCTCTTTCAAAAATCTGGCCTTCTTTCAGAAAACAGATATTACCTCTTTGTCCCTGAGAGGCCTGAGGACGAAACTGTATTAAAAAGATATTCTTCTTGGCTCGAAAGGAGCGGCTCTCATTGGTTTATTTCCTTCGACCGAATGAAGGAGCTAACGAAGGAGGATCTCTTGACCCTGAGGGCGCGCGATGTGCAAGGAGTTCTTCGTATTGCCCTCCTCGTCGTTTTTATCCTGATCGTCCATTTCAGTTTGAATTTCGTACAAGTCTATGTCATGGAGATTGCAGGACAGAAGATCATGCATGACCTTCGAATGAGGGTCTTTTCTCATCTCCAAAACCTTTCGGTCTCCTTCTTCGATAAGAATCCGGTAGGACGATTGGTCACAAGGTTGACCAATGATATCCAGAACGTTCACGAGATGTTCACTTCGATTCTCATTAATCTGCTCAGGGATATCCTTCTCCTGATCGGGATCATTTTCGTTCTTCTTCACCTGAACCAAGAACTCGCCCTGGTCTCATTCTCCGCCGTCCCCTTCATTTTCGTCACCACGCTTCTCTTCAGCCAGAGGGCCAGGGATATCTTTCGGGAGATCCGTCTGAAGATCGCACAGATGAATGCCTTTCTTCAAGAAAGCCTCTCCGGGATCAAGATCGTTCAGATCTTTCGGAGGGAGGAGGAGAATCATCGTCGGTTTCAGATGATTAACGAAGGGCATTACTTGGCCAATATGAAACAGATTCGAATCTACGCCCTCTTTGTTCCTCTCATCGAAATCTTGAGCTCGGCGGCCATCGGCCTTCTCATCTGGTACGGCGGGGGGAGGGTGGTCCAGGAGAGGATGACCCTGGGAGTTCTCGTTGCCTATCTCTCCTATATCCGGATGTTCTTCCAACCGATTCGAGACCTCTCTGAAAAATATAACATTCAACAATCGGCAATGGCCTCTCTGGAAAGGATCTTTTCATTGCTCGACCAAGATGAGAGGGTTTCCGAGCCCCGCTCTCCTAAGAAAGAGGAGATTCGAGGCAATATCGAGTTTCGTAATGTTTCGTTTTCTTATAATGGAGAAGAGAAGGTTCTCAGAAATGTTTCTTTCTCTGTCCGTGGAGGGGAGACCGTTGCTCTTGTCGGTGCCACCGGAGCTGGGAAGACCTCGCTGCTCCATATCCTCGAGCGGTTCTATGAGATGGAGGAAGGTAGCATTCTGATCGATGGGATTGACATTCGGGAAAGGGATATTTCTCATCTTCGATCCCAGATCGGTCTGGTGATGCAGGACACCTTCCTCTTTGCTGGAGACGTGGAGGAGAATATTCGTCTGGGAGATCGGAAAATAGATGACGGGAGGGTGAGGGAGGTGGCGCGAGTGGCAAATGCAGAGAAGTTTATTGAGCGATTACCTCAAGGATATCATACGAAGGTGGGAGAAGGAGGAGAGACCCTATCTACAGGGGAGAAGCAATTGTTAGCCTTCGCAAGGGCCTTATATGTCGATCCAAACATCCTCATTCTCGACGAGGCGACATCTCACGTCGACCCTGAAACGGAACGGCTGATTCAGGAGGGCTTGGCTCGATTGCTCAAGGGGAGGACAGCAATCGTCATTGCCCATCGTCTTTCCACCATCCAACATGCGGACCGGATCGTCGTTCTCCACAAGGGAGGGCTTCGTGAGATAGGGACCCACACGGAATTGATGGCAAAAAGGGGTCTCTATTTCAGACTTTATCAACTGCAATATGGCACCCACTGAATTGCGGATTTCGGAATAAAGATGGCGCATATTAATTTCGCATTCCGCAATCTGCAATCCGAAATTGAGGCGGGTGCCCTAAACCATGTCAGGTTCAGGGCTACCATGCACCCTACGTGGTGCATGGGTTGACAAAACGGGAAGGCTGTCCTATATAGGAATGGGGCCTAATACAAATGTCAAATTTCAAATCCCAAAGTCCATATATTGAAGAGGAGAGTGATCAATCCTCAGATGTCCATCCTAAACAGGAGAAAAAAAGCGCAGTGGATCTCAATCTTCTCTTTCCGGGGAAGGGCTACGATTTGAATCGGCTCTTTCCCGATGAAGCGACCAGAAAGCTCCTCTCCGAATTGAAAAGGAACAAGCGGGATATCGATCGCTTTATCAAAAGTCTCCATATTGAGGAGGAATAGATGAAGTGTCCTCATTGTGGTGAAACATTCCCCTTTATGCTCTGTCCAGGGTGCCAGAAGGAGATACCGGAGAAGAGTGCTTTTTGTTGCTGGTGCGGAAATCCGGTGGAGATGGAGAAGGAAGAAACTGATTTCTCTCAACGCATATTATGCAGTGATGGAAACTGCATCGGCGTCATCAATGAGGATGGGACTTGTAACATTTGCGGGAAACCTTACCTCGGGACATCTTATTAGGTCTTATTAGAGAGCAGGAGAACAGCCAAGGGCTGATACGAACGTAATTTTTTCTCTGAAGACATTTTTTAAAAAGACATGATAAATTAATAGGATAGGGTGGATTGACACTTCGAAGAGCAGTGATTATGATATAGTGAGACTGTTTCGATTATCGTGCCGGGAGGTTATGATGATTTTTTTGCCAAGAGGAGGCGCTGACAAGGAAGAGAAGGGAAAGGATGACAAGATTATTGTCCCGAACGAACTTCCTATCCTTCCTTTGAGAGGAACTGTGCTCTACCCCGATCTGATCCTGCCCATCATGGTGGGAAGGAAGAAATCCGTAAAGTTGATCGATGATGCAATGGATGCAGACCGCATTATTGGAATCGTTACGCAAAAACGGTCTGAGACCGAAGATCCCAAGGAAAGCGACCTTTACTCCGTTGGCGTCGCTGCACTCATCCTGAGGATGATCCGGGAGCTCGATGGAAGTCAGCGGGTCATTGTCCAGGGGATCTCGAGGGTAAAGGTGAGGGAATACATCCAGAGGGAACCTTATTTTAAGGTGAGATGTGATACCATCGATGAGGGTTTTGCTCAGGGCGTGGAGATTGAGGCCCTCATGATGAATCTGAAGAACCTTTTCCAGAGGGCCGTGGAATTGGCTCCTTACCTCACGGCCGAACTGGGCACGATGGTGAGCAACATTAGGTCTCCCTCCATCCTGGGAGACTTGATCGCTTCCAATCTCAATCTTTCCACTACGGAAAAACAGGGAATCCTCGAGACCTTCGATGTTCGAGAACGGCTGACCAAAGTCCATCTCCTTCTTAATAAGGAGGTTCAAGTATTGGAATTGGGAAACAAGATCCAATCTCAGGTGAAGGAGGATATGGATCGAACTCAAAGAGAGTACTACCTCCGAGAACAGTTGAAGGCGATTAAGAAAGAACTTGGAGAACTGGATGAGCACTCCACAGAGATTAAGGATCTGAGAGAGAAGATTAAGAAAGCGAAGATGCCTCCGGAGGCCTTGGCAGCTGCAGAGAAAGAATTAGATCGTCTGGCTAAGATCCCTCCTGCATCTGCAGAATATACGGTGGCCAGGACGTACTTGGACTGGCTGGCTGAACTGCCATGGTCTGAAACGACAGAAGATAGTCTCGATATCGACAATGCCCAAAAGACGCTGGATGAAGACCATTACGATCTGGAGAAGGTGAAAAAAAGAATCCTGGAGTATTTGGCCGTCAGAAAACTGAAATCCGACATGAAAGGACCGATCCTCTGTTTCGTTGGCCCTCCAGGGGTTGGAAAGACATCTCTTGGCAGGTCGATCGCTCGAACCATGGGCCGAAAATTCATTCGCATCTCCTTAGGCGGGGTTCGGGATGAAGCCGAAATCCGAGGGCATCGGAGGACCTATGTCGGAGCTCTCCCTGGCCGGATCATCCAGGGGATCAAAAAGACGGGATCAAACAATCCGATCTTCATGCTGGATGAGGTAGACAAGATCGGAATGGATTTCCGTGGAGATCCGTCCTCTGCGCTCTTAGAGGTATTGGATCCAGAGCAGAACTTCTCTTTTTCGGATCACTATATCGATGTTCCCTTCGATCTCTCAAAGGTGATGTTCATCACCACAGCCAATGTGCTCGACACCATCCCTCCAGCCCTCAGGGATCGAATGGAGACTCTGGAGCTTCCCGGGTATAGTGAAGACCAGAAGATGATGATCGCGAAGCAGTTTCTCATTCCCAAGCAGATTAGCGAGCATGGATTGAGCGGAGAGTTCATCCAATTTCAGGATGAGGCCATTCAGGTGATCATCACTTCGTATACGCGAGAGGCAGGGGTTAGAAATCTGGAAAGAGAGATCGCAGCCATCTGTCGAGGAGTCGCCAAGGATGTAGCTAGAGGCATTAAGGATAAGGCGGTGATCAATGCTGAGATCTTGCACAAATTCTTGGGGCCGGTCAAATTCTTCCCCGAAGTGGCAGAACGAACCTCTGAACCAGGGGTGGCTACGGGCTTGGCCTGGACACCCACTGGAGGCGACATCATTTTTGTGGAGGCAACAAAGATGAGGGGAGAGAAGGGATTGATGTTGACTGGCCAATTAGGAGATGTGATGAAGGAATCTGCCCAGGCAGCATTGGCCTATGTCCGTTCCAAATCGAGGGAGCTCGGGATTGAAGAAGACTTCTTTGAAAGGAACGACATCCACATCCATGTGCCTGCAGGGGCCATTCCGAAGGATGGACCTTCGGCCGGAATTACCATGTTTGTGGCGCTCACTTCCCTGTTGACAAACACACCTATCCGAAACGATGTGGCCATGACGGGTGAGATTACATTGAGGGGTTTAGTCCTCCCTGTTGGGGGCATTAAGGAGAAGGTCCTGGCGGGGATGCGAGCAGGGATTAAGACGATCATTCTCCCAAAGAAGAACGAGAAAGACCTGGAAGAGATCCCTGAGCACATTCGGAATCAGATGAATTTCAAATTTATTCAGCGAATGGATGAGGCCATCGAGTTGGCCCTGAAATCCGCAGAAGCGCGTCCCGAAGTGCAAGAGGTAGTCAGTGCAGCAATGGGATGAGAGCTTAGCCCCCAGACACCAGTGATCTGCTAAAATTCCAAACATCAATTGCCAATTACCAAACCTGTTACTGACAGGTTCAGGAATAAATTCCGCTGCCGCCTGCCTGCGGTAGGTAGGGCAGGCAAGAATCACCAATTACCCAAAAATTTTGTCAATTGGAATTTGATTATTGGTAATACGTTAGCACTTTGAAATTTCATCTTTGATTGGTCACCGGCCAGAAATGTTTCCAAAGCTTTATCAGGCGGTCGGTATAGGGTTTACGGGAGAGGCACGACATGACTCAACGGTACATCGATCATGTATGTCGAACCTATTCAGTTTGTGGACAACAAAAGGTTTCCGCCATAAAGCTTTTTCAACATCTCCGGCCGGTTCCTTCAAGGCGTTTTTCAAAGAGCTAAGATGTCACGATTATTAAACTTTATCTTTTAGATTTTATGGATGGTCCGAAGCTCCGAAATGTCAATGTCTTTCCGGTTCAAATGTCGGGCCAAACCTTGATCTGCCTTCAGGATCCACAGAACGTCAGCGAAAAGGCACTCTTCCTTCCCTCTCCCCTCTATTTCATTATCTCCCTTTTTGATGGGCAACATTCGATCTTGGATATTCAGGCCGAATATATGAGGAGATTCGGGGAGTTTCTTTTCACGGAGAAGATAGAGGAAATTGTCAGTGAGTTGGAGGAAAATCTTTTCTTGGAAGGGGATCGGTTCCAAGAGGCATTGAGGCAGAAAGAGGAGAGTTTCGCGAAGGCTTCCGTCAGGGAAGCTGCATTTGCTGGAAAGAGTTATGAGAGTGATCCCGGACAATTGAAGGCCAAGCTGAGTGAATACTTTGTTGGACCAGAGGGACCAGGTCCTCTCAGAGATAAAGAGGCCGCCAATGGATTGAAAGGAGTGATTGCGCCTCACGTCGATTTTCAGAGGGGAGGGACTTGTTATGCCTTTGCCCACAAGGAGATATGGGAGAAAAGTTCCTCTGATTGCTTCGTCATCCTTGGAACCTGTCACACCTTCATGGAACATCCCTTCTGTCTCACCCGAAAGGATTTCGTGACTCCCTTGGGTACTTTGAATGTGGATAAAGACCTTATCGATACCATCCAATCTCGATGTTCTGATGATCTCTTTAGAGATGAAAGAGGCCAACGAAGCGAGCATTCCATTGAGTTTCAATGTGTTTTTCTCCGCTATCTCTGCCCAGAACCTGCTCCACTCAGGATCGTTCCCATCCTGTGCGGGTCGTTCCATGAGGCTTTGGAAAAGGGGATTTCGCCGATGGAGCTGAAACCCGTCCTGCAGTTCATCGAAGCCCTAAGAGATTCGGTTTCCTCCTTTGGTGAAAAGGTCAGTTTCATCGCCAGTGCTGATCTTGCGCATATGGGGCTTCAATTCGGAGATCAGGATGGGATGAGCGAATATGGTCTTAGAATTTTGGCCCAAGAGGATCAGGAGATGTTGGGATACGTGGAAAGGATGGATGGAGAAGGATTCTATTCATCGATTCTAAAAGAGAGAGACCGGAGAAGGATCTGCGGGTTTCCGGCCATCTATACGATGCTCAAAGTCCTCGAGGCTAAAGAAGGCAAGCTTCTGAAATATGGTCAGGCCTTTACCCCGCAGACTCAATCCGTGGTCTCCTTCGCAAGCCTCGGGTTTTACTAACTCCGTTCACCTGGTTTATCTCGTCTATTTTGTCTATTTAGTTAATGAAAGAGAGAAAATAGGTCAAAGAAACCAAATAAACCAGATAGACCAGAGAAACAAGATAGACAAGATCAGGAGGGTTTCTGTTTGATCTTCTCGATGGCGGGGTAGAGTTCGGAAAGGCTCTTCTCCAATTCTGGTGGAAGGTCGACCTGAAGGGTGAGAATCCTTTCCCTGAGAAGGGCTAAGGCTCCTAACTTTTCACTCACCTCTTTGGGTGTCACTCGGCTCAGTCTTTTCGATAATTCTTTCACCTCCTCGTTAAGGAATTCGATCAGTTTCAAAATCTCTGACACCTTCTTCTGAGCCATCCGTATTCTCCTCCTTCTGTTTCGTCTCTACCATACCCGATTTAAAAAGAGATTACAAGGACTTTAATGTATCACCGTATGCACTGTCTGGAACAGCGTGATCAAATCCGAATTCACCCCACCCATTGCCAAAGACCCTCTACATACGACCTGGCATGACGACGCCGAGTCCCAATCCCAGCCGAAGATAAATCAATGCTGCAAGAATTCCTGCAACGAGGACGAGGACTACGTAATCAATCTTTTGCATTTGAGGCTCGTAGTAGAGGGTTCGAGGAGATTCAGGACTGAAGCCCTTTGATTCTAAGGCCATGGCCAAGAGATTCGTGTGGCGAATGGCATAGACGAAAAGAGGAACTGCCTGAGGAATGAACTTGCCGATACGGCTAAAGATGGATCCTGACTCCAGATCCAACCCGCGCGACATCTGGGCCTGGATGATCGTTGCTCCCGCACCAGCAAAGGTCGGGACAAGCCGCAATGCCGTTGATAGGGCAAAGGCAACAGGGTAGGGAATGCCCATGCGGATGAGGCCATTGGTTAACTCTTCGTTCCTCGTTGTTGAAAGAAAGATGAGACCGGCAGCTACGAATGTGGCCAAGCGGAGACCCATAGCGATGCCATAGAGGAGCGACTCCTGACTCATATGGAGAGGCCCCAATGACCACAATGGAGTTGTCCCTTTTGTGAAAAATGGCCACAGCAGGATGCTGAAGACGACGAGAAGGATTAAGATGAAGCGAACTCGCCAAAAGTTCAGCAACACCTTAGCTGAAATTGCGAGCGCGATCACCCCCAGGCTGATAGCCCCCATATACAAAGGATGGTTAAAGCAAAGACAGATGGCGAAGACGATCAACGTGCTGATCATCTTGCTTCTTGGATCGAGACGATGGATCCAAGTGCCTTTATCGAGATAGAGGAAAATATTCATAACAGTTTATTAAAGTAGTTAGTCTTTAGGTTAGGAAGCCCGTTTGGTATTAAGTCAAAGGGTAAGGGCTAAACATAAAACCCGTTGACTTATTCCCTTACCTAAACTGGCATCTTAACCTTAACCTTGGCCTTTTAATTCTTTTACCATCTGCTGAACCGTAAGCCCCTGTGTGCCAAGCCAGTTGCTCAAACGTAAAAGGGAGGGAGGACGCAAAGAGGCATGGGCCAGTTGGGACTCGTCAGCGAAGACCAGCCGAGTAGGTCCATCTAAAAAGATGCAGCCATCTTTTAAAACAATCGTGCGGTTTGCGTATTCGGCTGCGACCCACATGGAATGTGTGATGATGATTACTGTATGCCCAGACCGATTTAACCTCTTCAACATCTCCATCATGTTCCGCTGATGGCCATAGTCAAGGCCGGTCGTCGGTTCGTCAAGGACGATCACTTGTGGTTGAGCGGCCAGAACGGATGCCACAGCCACGCGCTGCCGTTCCCCTTTTGTTAATGCGAAGGGAGCTTCCTCTTCGTAACCATGCAACCCCACGACCTCCAACACCTCAGCTACACGTTTCACAATCGTTTTAGGATCCTCTCCTAATGCTTTGAGGCCGAAACCTACCTCTTCCTTTACCGTCCTTGCGAAGATCTGGTGGTCTGGATTTTGAAAAACATATCCCACTCGTCGGGCCAATTCACGACGAGTATACGCTGTCGTTGGTCTGCCCTGAACCAACATGCGGCCAGAAGTAGGCTTGAGCAGACCGTTGAAGTGCTTCGCCAGAGTTGTCTTCCCAGAACCGTTCTGCCCGAGGACGGCGACAAATTCGCCCTCCCGTATTGAAAAGTTGATGCTCCGCAGTGCCTCGACCTGATACGTGGGATAGACGTACTTCAGCTCTTGAGCTTCCAGGATGGCGGCGCCTTTGGCATGCTGTAAGTATGGGATCGCCAGCTTCAGTTCCCGGCGTTTGGCGAGGTTGTGTTTCTGGATCAGAGTCATAGCCGTTTCGATAAGAAGCGGGCTTCCGGGCCAGCCCATTGTCTGAAAAAGCTCTACCAATGGCAGAGGTTTGATCCCGCAGGATTGAAGCAAGGGGACGTCGGTCAAAATCTCAGCAGGTGGCCCTTGTGCCACCACTTGACTATCGCGCATTAACCAGACCTGATCGGCATTCGTGGCTGTCTCCGGTTCGTGGTCGACGACAAGGAGCATACGGCCCTCTTCTCGAATATTTTGTGCAATGGAAAGTACTTCTTCCCGGCCCTGAGGGTCGAGATCGGTCGTTGGTTCATCCATTACAAGGATCTTTGGCTCCAGGGCTAATACCGAGCCGATGGCAAGACGCTGTTTCTGACCACCGGAGAGGGCGGCTGGTTCGCGCTGGCGAAGTTTTTCCAGTCCAACAAAGGTGAGGTAACGCTGGATGCGGCGCTCGATCTCCGAACGAAGCAAGCAGTGATTCTCTGGCCCAAAGGCCATTTCGAGTTCGACATTGGTGGAGAAGAGCTGTGCCTCAAAATCTTGCAGCACCAGGCCAACGATCCGTGACATCTCTGCCACTTTGCGCCGAGCGACTTCTTGCCCTTTCACCAACACACGACCCTGATAGTCGCCTCGGAAGAACCTCGGGACAATACCGTTGAGTGAGCAACAGAGGGTTGATTTGCCTGCACCCCCATGGCCCATGACAACAACGGTGGCGCCCTCTTCCATTTGGCCTTGAACGTTCCGTAAAGCAGTTTTTTCACTTTCACGATAGGTGAACGTCAGGTCTTCGATTGAAATAGCAATCGTCATAAATAGGTCTTTATTAAGCAGGTTAAGGTCAGGAAGCCCGCCCTGTACCATACTAGGTTCAGGGCCCGTATCGTTTAGAGTTAAAGGTTAGGATAATAAGTTTTTAAGACGAAAAACTTAACCTCTTAACGAAACCGGCATCTTAACCTTAACCCTTGAACTATTATCGTTCCTTCTAGAGCAATAGACTGCCAACGATGATGGCGCAGGCGCTGATCCAACTAAGGGTTGTTGTCGGAAGATCGATCATCCCTGCCAGTAGACCGGTCACTGCAGCTACGGTAACCAACCATGCGCCGATGGGGCCAGCAATGGGAGAACCAATATCCCTCTCGTCCATCACATCGGCCCAGAAGAGACCAAGTTGCTGCTTGG
>CAZFJD010000032.1:4456-16280 GCA_964518775.1 uncultured Syntrophaceae bacterium | reverse complement strand
CTACCAAGCCGCACAGAGCACCTGGAATGCGAACAGACCCTCCGGTATCACTGCCTATGGCAAAGGTACATTCCCCCGAGGCAACGGCAGACCCTGAGCCGCCGCTTGAGCCACCAGCAATGAGTGCAGGATTCCAAGGGTTATGCATGTGGCCATACTCCTCGTTCTCTCCTGTGGGGCCATATGCAAAAGGGTGCAGGTTCAGCTTTCCGAGGAGAATAGCTCCCGCCTCTTTAAGTCTCAGAGTAATTGTGCTGTCAAAGTCAGGAAGAAAATGATCGAAGATCTTAGAACCCGAGGTGTTTCTTACACCTTTAACGTAGTAAAGATCTTTCAGCCCGAAAGGAATGCCATGAAGGGGACCAAGGTATCTGCCTGCTTGAATCTCTTTCTCTGCCTGCCGGGCAACAGCCATCGCCTGATCAGGCAGCAACGTGATGAAAGAATTTAATGTGGGCTCCAGAGCGCCAATACGGGAGAGGTGGGCTTCGGTCACCTCTACAGGTGAGACCTCCTTCTTCTGGATGAGCCGACC
This sequence comes from uncultured Syntrophaceae bacterium, assembly GCA_964518775.1. Classification (GTDB taxonomy): domain Bacteria; phylum Desulfobacterota; class BSN033; order BSN033; family UBA1163; genus JACAEX01. The sequence continues at coordinate 15,745 of CAZFJD010000032.1, read as the reverse complement.
GAGCTCCGCGGCACTGAGATAACAGAGCTCTATTGAATCCATAATCGCTACTCCTTCTTTGAAGAGATGAGGGGTGTCACAGGCTCCAAATCGGTTAAATCCAGCTCCTCGACGCGTTTCAGGATTGGAAGAATTTTCTGGACATAGGCATAGAGTTCTTCCATGTGAGGATCTTTTATGTCTAAACCAAACGCCTCTGCCATTGATAGAAAAGCTTCTTTGTCCATCTCGTTATCCTCCTGGCCCAAAATTAATAAATGAGGCCAAGCGTAACTTTTTGGCCTTTTTATCTGGTATCACTCACCCACTTGGCAGTCGTATACGGATTAAAGATTGACTTGAAGGCCTCTTTCCCGTAGATATTCTTTAACTTCTCGAATCCGTAGAATACGATAATGAAAGACCGAAGCGGCCAACAAGATTTGAGCACCTCCCTGAACAACCGCCTCATAAAAATGCTCGAGCTTCCCTGCTCCTCCTGAAGCAACCACCGGAAGGGTTACAGCATCTGAAATAGCTTTTGTAAATTCTAAATCGTATCCCGCTTGGGTTCCATCGCCATCCATACTCGTTGGCAAAATCACACCAGCACCCAAATCCTGACACTCTTTTGCCCAGGAAACAGCGTCTTTACCGACAGGCTTTGTACCGCCAGAGACAACCAGCTCAAATCCAGATGGCATTGCCTTGTTCCTTCTCGCATCGATGGCCACGGTTATCTTCTCACCGCCGAATGCATCAGCTGCCTGTCTGACCAGATGCGGATTCTTGACAGCTGCACTGTTCATCGAAATCTTCTCAGCGCCAGCCTTCAGGACCAGTTCGATATCTTCGAGGGAGGAGATACCACCACCCACGGTCAATGGGATAAAGATCACGGATGAAACATTCTTGACCCATTCCAGTCTGGTCTTTCGGTTTTCTAACGTTGCGGCAATATCGAGCATGGCCAACTCATCCGCGCCTTCGTTTTCATAAAAGGTTGCGTTTTGGACTGGATCACCTGCATCTTTCAAATCGACAAAATGAATACCTTTTACAACCCGACCCTCTTTCATGTCGAGGCACGGCATGATCTTTATCTGACCCATAAATTCTCCTTTCAATCGGTCAGCCATTTGGGGAGATCTTCGATCTTCTTTCCTGCAAACTTACAAGCATAACGACAGATCTCGCATGTGCCTTTAAATCCCTTCAGGGTCGGCTCACCCTTGATCGATTCGACCATTGAAATTGCCTTTCGGACGTTTGGCTCCTCACCTTTAATCACGAGGACCACGGAACCAGCCGATTCACCGATACCACCTGAGGCAATATGTTTTGCCTCCACATTGGCTAAAATCTTGAGTGCCTCAATCTCGGTAACAACAATTCCGTTTGGAATGCAATACATTCCAAAATCGGCTCCTATTGTGTAATCAAAGGTCTTGGCTCCTGCCCAGGCTGCTGCCTCTTTAACCGAAGAGACCAGCTTTTCCAACCCAACGGCGAAGATATACTTCAACCCTTGAGATGTTACCGTGCCAATGCTTGCTGCAATCGTTCCACCGTCGAATCCTGATGTAATCACACCCACATTTCCTTCAGGATCGATGGCATTCGCCCCTTTTATCAGAACGGTCTCAATGTGAAAGTCCTGTAAAGCCTCGGGAAGAGTTTTAGAGGATTTCTCCCCCTTATAAAGGATGACGGGGAAGGGGATTCGCTTATCGGGATCGGTTACGCAGAGGAGCCTGTGGGTGTTGGTGCCTGCAGTGAATTTTTGAGGCTCAACGTCCCTCATCCCAAGAAGCTCTTGAGCGATATAGCCGTTTGTTGTGCCACCGCAGAGGATGATGTAGGCCTTCTCTTTTGCGATCTTGATCTCTTCCGTCTGGACGACAGCCTTTGCGATCAGCCTTCTCGATTCCGCCGGTATTAAGGTAAATGCCGCTTTCATCTTGATACCTCCACATTTATTTTAAAACATACTGTAAATATATCTTTTAAAATATAATGAAGACAATAACAAGGCGGGATAAGGGGAAAAGATTACTTCTGCTCTTTCGTCCAAACGATCTGCTCTTGATTCTTAAACCGAATCACGCCGTGATCCGAGGGACTGTAATAGAAGGAGAATTTGAATTCTTGTCCTTCTCGATCCTTGTAGTAGATGGTGTAGAGGCTCCCTTTTGGATCAACCCCTTTTTCTATTTCGATATTTGTGATTGGATGGGTGTCAAAAGTCCCCTCTCCAATGGTGAAGGTAATGCTACTCCTCTCGATCTCAAAAGAACGATCTGCATATTTTGGGTCATCTGTCTTCCAGACTCCCATCAGATCATCGGGATTAGTCTTGGTTTTGCTGCATTGAAATCCGGCGGATAGGGTCGTGAGAAGGGTGATGAATATGAAAAGCCTCTTCAGTCTCATTTACGACTCTCCTTCTTGGTCTTCCTGCACCATGATCTTTAGAAAGGCCTGGACCACTTTCGGGTCAAACTGGCGACCTGCCTCTTTTTTGATTGACTCAATCACATCCTTCTGGTCCATTCCAGGCCGATAAGGTCGATCTGAGGTCAATGCGTCAAAGTAATCAGCGACTGCAAAAATTCGAGCTCCTAAATTGATGGCTTCTCCTGAGAGTCCATGAGGATAACCGGAGCCGTCAAAACACTCGTGATGCTGCAACACGATGGGGATGACATCAGCGCAAGCGGAGACCGGTTCCAGAATACGTGCTCCGATTCGAACATGTTCGTGCATGAGGCGAACCTCTTCGTCGGTCAATTTATCCGGTTTATCGAGGATGTCAGGAGGTGTGCCGATCTTGCCGGTATCGTGGAGCAGTCCACCGCGACGGAGTACATCTAATTCCTTCGGGCTAAGTCCAAGAACTTCGCCGATCTTGACGGCCAGCTTCGTCACGCGCTCAGAATGGCCCGCTGTCCAAGGAGACTTGGCATCGATGGTGCGTGCGAGGGCTGTGAGCGTGCCCCAGTTGAGTTGGTTCAATTCCTCGATGAGGTGAGCGTTTGAAAGGGCCACGGCCATCTGGTCAGCCAACTGACGCGCCTGGAGCAGATCATCCTCAATGAGTTCAGGTGGAGTGAGGTACCCAAGGCTGATGATCGCCGAGAGCCTCTCTCTTATGAAGATGGGTAGAATTAGGAACGATTTGATTCCTCCCTTAGTCAAAGGTGTTAGATAATGCGGGATGTCTCCGTCCGTTATAAAGAAACCCTCTGAATGATGGCGGAGTTTCTCCACCTCCTCAGAATGAAGCAGGGTTCCCTCTTCGTGAAACCCCTTGTTCGGGTTACGGTCTCTGATATACATCTGCCCCACATTCGGGGCTTGGGAGTGAATGAGGGTCACGCTGATGAGGTCACAGGGAAAGAGATCAGGCATCCGGCTGAGCAATGTGTTAACAATCTTCTCCGTATCAAGTGCGGAAAGGATTGCGCGGCCGATCTCGGCGATTGTGGTCAGAGCTTTGAATTGCTTGCCGAGTCGAGTGGCCATGATATTGAAGGAGGCTCCAAGCTCTTCGAACTCGTCACCGCTCTTGATTGTGACTTGGCTGCCGAAATCCCTTTTGGCGATTCGCTTAGTCCCTTCGTGAAGTTTTTCGAGAGGGATCAAACTCCTTCGAATCTGTATCATGCTGAGGAGGAGCACCACCAGGATAGACATGATGATGATAAGAGGGAAGACCTTTGAGAAATAGGCTACGGGCGCAAGGACATCTAATTTCGATTCGCTCAGGACCACTGTCCACTTCGGCGTGAGGAACCTTGGCTGAAGGAAAATAGACCAGTAGCTTGCCAAATACTGTTCTCCATCGTGTTCAAGCTCGAACTGGCCAACGCTCGATTGGCGTATGGCCAGTGCAACCTGTTCGGGCACTGACGCTGCAACTTCGGGTGAGCAATAGAGGACATTGCTTGACTGATCCAGAACACACAATTCCGTCATAGGGGGTAAGGCGCTCTCCTCTTCTATATCCCATAAATAGTTCGTATCGATTTCTCCCAATAGGAAGCCCCGTTTTGGATTCCTTGGGTCGAGATCGCGAATCATAAAAATGCGTGCAGGCTGACCTGAACTCAACTGGCTGGTCACGAAAGTTTGGCCGGAGCGGAGGTGATCTTTCTCTTGTGCAGTCAGTGCGGGTGGATTCTCAATACGGCCGAAATAGGCTGCTTGTTTCCCGGTATCGGTGATCAGTGCCAAGCCTTTGAACCGCTTGGTCAGGTTTTCGCCAAAACGTTCGGAGATGGCATGAGATCCAGGCCGGGAACTGAGAATTGCGTTCGATGCCACCAACTTCAGCTCGCCTTCAAGAGAGAGAAGCCGCTCATAAATGGCCAGACCTGTTGCTTTGGTTGCTTGACGAAGTCGGCTCCTGCTCTGCTCATTGAGCTGTTTTGTCACTTGGCTGTAAGAAAGGATGGCGAGTGCAGTGATGGGAAGGAGGGCACAGAGGATGAAGAGTATAAAGATACGGTATGCTACCTTGCTGCGAAGAAATGTCGGCGCAAACTTCATGATTTGCCACCCATCAAAATTCCGAAGCCAGACCTACATATCCTCCATCATTTGCCCGCACGATGTCATCCCGGCTGTCTTTGGCTGTGAGAGGTGCCACGCTTCTTCCGTCCTTGCCCATGCTGTAGAGGTCGAAGTCAGAATTTATCGGAACCATGAAGCGGTCCTTTCTCCACTTTACTCTAACTTGACTTTTAGGGACTCCTGAGATTCTTAAGTACTGGTACGGCCGATTCCAGGGGTCCTGCTTTCCGTCCATTCCCGCTTGAGAGAGGTTGTCGGGAGGTGCGCCGAATTCGACCTGATATTTTACAAGCTTCGATTCGATCTCTCGAATGCCAGCGATGGCCTGTGACCTCTGAACTTTATCCATGTAATTGGTATATGTAGGCACTCCTATTGCGGCGAGCGTTCCCAAAATTGACAGAGTAAGGAGCAACTCCATCAGTGTCCAGCCCATCTTACGTCTTTTTTGTCCATTCAGACCGAAAAAAAAGAGGATGAAGGGCCAATGTGACATATTTGTTCTTTGGTCCTTGTTCAATTAGCCATCAAAGACTCTTCTATAGATGGATGCTAAATTCACTTAACCCATTGTTTTCAAAAATAAAAATTCCGTTCGCAGCGCCAAGATCTGGCCGCGGGGCATCTATTTCGTTGAGCATAATTTGTGCCAAGATCATAGGAAAATGTTTCATGCTGGCAATTCGCCCCCTTTGTTAGAGGATCGACTTCTCAAAGTTCTTATAATTGTTAGAGATCTTGCCCACAATTTAATAAAAGCCTCCGTATTCAGGCATATGGTATAGTTCCCGGATGTGGGAGCTGATTGTGTCGGGCAGATATCGCCCCCAAAGCTTGATCGGCAGCGAGTCTATGGAGACCCGGGGACTCATACCTACTGCAAAGAGGTATTCAATCAAAAATTCAACGTTCATGGGAATATACCCTTTGTACACCTTGTTATTCCTCTGCGCTATGATTCTCTCCTCGTGGATGCTGTTTCCAAGTTCAGATTCGACCATATCTGGAAGGGTGGAGAGTATCAATTCGATGTTTAAAGTCGGCTTGGCGCCACCCAAGAGAGGCTCTAAGCCTTTCTCTAACTCCTCCTCTGGGATGCCACGGTTGAGGTACTTCTTCCAGGCACGGCTCTCTTTGTACCTGCGGCAGATAAGTTCCTTGTCCCAGGAGACCTCAAGAATCAAGCTCTTTGCTTGGTAGTTTCCTAAATATCTTTCTTTTTCAGCCACCTTGATTGTTGAGTAGCTCGACAATCTTCTTTGAAGATGCGACAGGCTTTCGTCATCTCCGACGATCTTGATACCGCCTACATCATGAATGGTGAGGGCAGTCCGGTCAAGGTCGATGCTTCCTTCCTTGAATTTCTCGGCAATGATTCCTTCTGCATTGGTAAATTCGCGAGCCATCTCCTCTTTAGGCGTTAAGAGCCTTTCCATCGGGATGCCAAGTTTGCTTGCCCTCTCCCCGGCCATCTCACGGGCACGATCCTGAACCATCCTGAATATCCAATTGGCAATGTAACGATTTGCTTTTTCAGCAATCCTTCGCGGACGCTTAATTCGATAAAATCCTATCAAACGCCTCCCCTTATCCAAGCAGACGACCCCACTCACAGGGGCTTCCCTGTAAAAGAAGTCGGGGTTTGTTCTGTAATAAAGGATGAGGTCACCGACTCGGGGGGTAGCGTTCTCGGCGCTGCGACAGAGGGCATCACGCAGTTCACCCTTGAAATGGATATTTTCCTTCTGGAACGGACCCTCATGAATTATTCCAAGCAGAAGGTCGGCCATCGTTCCCAGTGTCTCGCCAACCACAAATCCGTCGCAGATGAGGATTCGTGTGATATGCAATCCATCTGTTGGCTCCAGGCAACCGCAGAGCCACCGCTGCGTAATGTTGAACAGATCTTCACGATGTACAAAGGAGGTTAGGTACACCTGCTGGATCCTCACTCCGGGATTTGGAGGAGTCTCAATAACGCCTTCCCAAAATGCAACCTATCCCGTGTTTCCAAAGGGATACATAATCGTAATGCCAAGATAGGCCCAGAGTCAATAATGATTTTAACCTCTTGCCTTAAAGAAAACGATGTATTAGTGGAGATGAGAATAATAAAGTTTTTGAGATAAGATTGAAGTCCGGGTGATATGCCCAGGCAGAGACGGGGGAATTGGAAAAGTCTAATGAATTCCAAAAGGTTCAATCAGATCGGGCCAGATCTTCTATAATTTATGTCGTGAATTTCTTACATTCGAAACTGCTCATCCAAGAGTTGTTTCAATTTTCGCAGGTCTTCGTCTCTTATCAGAACGAATTTTAATCCGTATTGGTATCCGCTCCAGTCTTCCTTCATGCAAAGGTCCTTCCAGATGATTTCGGCAACCACCTCGAAGTTACTCATCTGAAATTCCGCCGGGAATAGAACTGCGATATTTAATCTTGTGCCGATCGGTAGGTTCTTGATGGAATGGATGCGAAGGCCTATCTCGCTTCCGTCAACGACCATCCCTCCATAGGCATCAGGTGCATTGATCACTCGATATTCAAGAGGAAAATCCATATAATACCGAGGAGATCTTCTCTTTTCCTTGTTGTTGCCATTTGATCTATCCATTACATCCTCCGAATCAATTCGCGTTCAGGATTCATAAATCAAAAACCGGATTACCAGGTTGGGGAGCCATGGAAATCCGGTTTTTCATTTCAGCTTTGGCAACCCGGCTATCCCAAGGATTTGCAGTTGCAAATCCACCAAAGATCACCTTTAGCTTCTGGCTAAAGGTAAGAAACCAGTTATTGGTTTCTTCTTGGACCCGTGGCTTTCCCCGACTGCTCCTTTTTTGGAACAGTGGGCCTCCCACCGATTGCGGCGGGCAGGCGTCCTCCAATTGCTTGGAGTTTGGCTTTGTCAGTCTTGCGGTTTTCGGAAGCAAATAGTATGCCTTCGGTTTTCTTAGTGTTAAGTCTTTGAAATTTAAAAAGATTGTTAAATTCTTGATCAATCGAAACGCCTGACAAAAGTCATTAATTGTCACCTAATGAGAAATTTTTGCCTTTCTTTGGCAGGAGCCAAGGGTTTCAGACAGATATGAGACAGAAATGAAAGAATTCAAGAGCTTCACATTTTTGGTTCTTTTGGTTAAAATCATCTTGTTCTTGCTAACTCCCTCATAGCGCTGAAGGTTGCTTGCATGAAATCTCGAAAATCTTCTTTCACTTTTAACTCCTTTGAGGATCTGAAGGTCTTACTTGAAAAGGACGCCTTTTCTTTTGCAAATCGACCCAGTTCTCATCAGGCACATCATGGGAATCAACAGAATGCCGAATCGGGAGAGAAACTTTTTAAAAAGGCGATGGAAGGAGTAAGACCTATCTCCAGGGACGTTCGTGTTGAAAAAGTTCTGCAAGTCGAACCGCCAAAGAGCTTCAAGAATAAAGACGACGCTGATGCTTTGAAGAAACTGAGAAATCTTGTGAAACACGGGGAGGGTTTTAATATCTCTGAGACACCAGAGTACATCGAAGGCACAGGGTATCATGTTCATCCGTCGGTTGCGAAACGGCTGCACCAGGGAGAGTATTCCATTCAGGCGCATGTTGACCTTCATGGTCTACGTGTGGACGATGCGAAGGAAATTTTCGAAGAGTTTCTGAAATGGGCCCTAACCAGTGGAAAGAGAGGGGTTTTGGTTACCCACGGTCGTGGCCTTTCGTCACCTTCCGAACCTGTCCTAAAGAAGAAGGTGGTGGAATGGCTTACCCGTGGCCCTTGGCGCAAATGGGTCATAGCCTATGCAAGCGCGAGATCATGCGACGGAGGTGCAGGAGCAACCTATGTATTGCTCCGACAACGTCCTGTTTCCAAACGGCTCAAGATCCGGCGGAGGAATAGCCCTCCAAACCATTTTTCTCCTCCATCAGGTTTCTGAAAGCTCAAGAGGAATGCTTTTTGACGAGTTTGGTTTGATAAAGGCGATCCGCTTTCCCCTCACGCTTTCTTTAATCGTATGTCTGATCCTTCAAATTCCCAAATCTGAACGATTCTATTGCGGACGGCAGAAAGGTAGCCAGCGGCCTTCCTTCAGGATAAGGCGAGTGGTATTATCGCCGAGTTGGGAAGGCTTTCCATGATCTATCTGAGTGGGGATTTCTCCTCTTTGAAAGATTTCGTATTCAGGATCCCAAGGGAAAAGAATGAGGGGGTCAGCTGATATCTTTGTAAGAATGGGAAGGACAGGCCGAATCTCCCCTTTCTTTAATGAACTGAATACATCACTTGCAGCCTTAAATTGGGAGAGGTTTTCTAATGTCTTCAGGGTAGGGGGACTAAGAGTGACCTTTCCTTCCAAATTTTCCTCAAGGGCTTTCTTCGGCGTTAGCCAGATCCCCACCATCGTCTCTTTCTGATCATAGCTCGCTTCCTGCCCAGCAGGATGGCATGTAAGGAAGAAACGAGTATCGAACCTTTCTGATCGTGCCTCAGGGGTAATCCAATGGGCATAATAGTGAAGCCTATCCAGAGCCAACACGAGCCTTTCTGCTTGAGCCAATTGGAAAAGAGTCAGCTTTCCTTCCTGGAGAAGATCACGATAGCCTGAAAATCGCTCTTTTTCAGTTTGACTCTTGAATTCGAAGAGATTTCCTGCTCGGTCATAGGCAAGAAGGACTCCTGCTTCCTCGAAGAGTTCCCGAATCCCAGCAACATAGTGTCCGAAACTCAGATCCGGAGGCATCGATCCTCCAAAGGTCACATGCGCCTCTTCAGGCGTGATCCCTTCGCAAAGGTGACACATTTCTAAGCTCCCATCCTCTGGATCGACCCTTCCTCCAGGGTAGACAAAATTTCCTCCCATGAAGCTGCTCTTCTCATGGCGTTTGAGAAGGAATACTTCGAATCCCTCAGGCGTCTCTTCCCTGAGGAGAATAACGGTCGTCGCCTTCTTTGGAATGGAAGCCATAGATCTCCAATAACACAGGATTATCCTTCAGATCAAATGGGATGATAAGATAGGGATAAGGAAAAATTGACAAGCTGGGCTTGCAGTGATAATTGTCTTCCATGGAGATGGGCTTAGATCACCTTATTCCAAAGATTTTTTTGGACCGGGATAACGATGACATAACCGACGGCGTGAACCTTATCGATAAGAGTATTATCAGAGGGTCTGGAAAGACGAATTCTGAAGGAGCCGCTGAGAGGGGAGATTCCTACCAAAAAGTTTGTAGAGAATTATGCCATCTCAAAGAGGAAATCGATCGTGGCACAGAACCTTGCTTTTTCAGAACGATATTGGAAGTACAGGCAGAGATGGTTCCCAAAGACCCCTGCGTCCATTGGCGACATCCAGTGTCTTCCTCTTCAGAGGAAGTTTCGGCGAACGAACTACTCTTATCGCTGCCCTCATATTACTGCCTGTGATTTCATCACCGAAGTGGCTGACGAGATGGCTCAGGGGAGGTTCCTGAGAATATGTATCGATGCTCATCTCTGGACAACTCTCGGGATTCTAAGGATGTTGAATTATTCTAATTTTCGTGCTAAAAAGGTCTTCGCGTTCGATAGAGAAGGGAGTCATTTTCTCTGGTGGCGAGAAAGACCATTGACCTTTAAGAAGGGGAGAAAGGAGGGAAAGGAAAGAGATTTTAGATTGAAGATTGCAGAATGAAGAATGATGAGAAGTTTAGAGCTGAAAGTTCAAGGCAATCGATTTTCAACAAATTGGAAGGAGGGGATTATGAAGAAGATCTATTTAGGCGTTCTATTTCTGGCCGCTGTTCTATGGGCATCGTCCACAGCGTTTGCTCAGGCTCCTGTGAAGGGCGGGACGCTCACCTGGGGAAGGGGAGGCGATTCGGTCACCCTGGATCTTGCCCAGGCCACGGATGGTGAATCGATCAAGGCAGGGATTCAGGTCTTGGAAAACCTCGTCATGTTTAGAAGGGATACCATGGATGTGGAGCCACAACTTGCGACCTCATGGGAGGTTTCAAAGGACGGCCTCGTATGGACGTTCAAATTGAGAAAGGGCGTAAAGTTTCATGATGGGACACCGTTTAATGCCAATGCGGTAAAGGTCTCTTTCGAACGTGTCGTTGACAAAAATCACCCTTTCCATAAGTACGGCACGTGGAGATATCCGGCTCTGGGCCTTGGTCCAGTCAAGGAAGTCAGAATCATTGATGATTACACCGTTGCTCTGAGAACCGAAAAACCTTATGCTCCATTGGTTGCGAATTTGGCCCTCTGGCTCTGCCCCATCCTCTCGCCTGCTGCGATCGAGAAATATAAAGAGGATATTGGAAGAAACCCTGTGGGAACAGGGCCTTTTAAGTTTGTGAAATGGATCAAAGACGATCAGATCATTCTGGAGCGGAATGATGATTACTGGGGTCAAAGGCCCTATCTCGATAAGATCATTCTGAAGGCAATCCCTGAAGTATCGGCTCGTTTCATGGCCCTCCAATCAGGAGCAGTTGATATTGCAGATGATCTTGACCCAGATTCTATTCAAATGGCAAAAGCCAATCCAAACTTTAAGATTATTGAACGTCCCAGTGTCAATGTTGGATATCTTGCGATGAATACGAAAAAACCGATCCTCAGCAACAAATTAGTGCGTCAGGCGATCAGCCATGCCATTGATAAGCAGACGATCATTAAGACAATCTTTCGGGGTTTGGCGATTCCTGCCAAGAGTCCTTTTGCCCCCAGTATTTGGGGATATAATTATAAGA
>CAZFJD010000032.1:0-4446 GCA_964518775.1 uncultured Syntrophaceae bacterium | reverse complement strand
AAAGGATTTACTTGCAAAGGCTGGATACCCGAAAGGGTTCGATACTGAACTATGGGCAATGCCTGTTTCAAGGGGCTATATGCCCGAACCTGTGAAAACGGCCGAATTGATTCAGGGTTACCTTGCTGCAGTTGGGATCAATGCTAAGATCGTGCGGCACGAATGGGGCGTCTACTTAGACAAGACGGCCAAAGGCGAACATGATTTATGTATGCTGGGTTGGCTTGGAGGAAATGCCGATCCGGATAACTTTTTGTACGGCCTTCTGAGCGCAGATGTAACCAAGCCGCCTGCCGCCAATATTGCTTTTTGGGAGAATGCGGAATTTACAAAACTGGTTAAGGATGCTCAATCGGTCTTCGACAAAGCGAAACGGGCAAGCAACTACCTGCGAGCTCAGGAAATCTTCCATGAAGAGGTTCCGTGGGTTCCTCTGGCGCACTCAACGATTGTCAGGATTTATAATAAGAAGCTTCACGATGTCCCATTGAGGCCCAATGGGCTAAATTCATTCCAGATGGTCTGGAAGGAGAAGTAGAAATTTATTGACCTCGTTTATCTCCAGACGACTCTTTCATCTCATCCTTATCCTGATCGGGGTCTCCATCTTAGTCTTTCTGATGCTTCGACTCATCCCCGGAGACCCCGCTCACCTTCTATTAGGAGAATTTGCCTCCCCCCAAGATATTGCCAGGATTCGTGAAAAACTGGGACTCGACTCTTCCTATCCTTATCAGTATTTCATCTATATCAGGAATCTTCTTAAGGGGGATATGGGGGTATCGATTCGTTCTGGAGTTCCCGTCTCCGAGGAGATGTTCATCCGATTCTTAGCGACGGTGGAGCTTTCTATTGCGGCGATGCTGATCTCGAGTTTCATCGGGATCATGGCAGGGGTGATTTCCTCGGTTCGGAAGTATTCGATCTTCGATTACTTCTCAATGGTGATGGCGTTAGTTGGAATCTCAATGCCCATCTTCTGGCTGGGTTTGATGCTCATGTACCTCTTCTCTGTGAAATGGGGAATTCTGCCCATGATGGGCCGTTTCACCATGGGATTAGACTATCATTCCGTCACGGGTCTGGTGATATTGGATAGTCTCTTCAGCGGGAACCTGCATCTTTTTTTCAATTCTTTGAAACATCTCGTCCTTCCGGCATTCACCTTAGCCACGATCCCAATGGCGATTATCGCACGCATGACACGGTCGAGCATGCTGGAGGTTATTTTAAAGGATTACATCCGTACCGCAAGGGCAAAGGGTTTGAGTCACGGGGCCGTGATCTTTAAACATGCGCTGAAGAATGCTTTTCTGCCTATTGTGACGGTGATCGGTCTTAACTTGGGTCTCTTGCTCGGAGGAGCCGTATTAACGGAGACCATTTTCTCGTGGCCTGGGTTAGGTCGTTATGTCGTCGATTCTCTGTTGGCCAGGGATTATCCAGCCGTTCAGGGATGCATCCTCCTTTTCGCTGTGATCATGGTCATCATGAATTTGGTTGTGGATGTTGTTTATTTCTATCTCGATCCGAGGTTGAGGATCGATGGAAAAGGTTGATCTCGTCAGAGGATTGAAAAGGAATAAAACGGCCCTCGTAGGACTTATTCTTATCGTCCTCTTGATTATCCTTGCCTTCATTGGCCCATGGGTCTCCCCCTATAACCCATTGACCCCCGAACCCCTTAATCGATTGATGGGACCTTCGTGGAGCCATCCCTTTGGGACGGATAGTCTCGGCAGGGATATTCTCAGCCGTATCATTTACGGAAGCAGAATTTCAATGATTATTGGCCTCATTGCTGTCTCCATCTCTCTTATACCTGGGACGATTCTCGGTTTACTCTCGGGCTTTTATGGGAGATATGTCGATGAGCCCATCATGAGATTCATGGACATTATGCTTGCATTTCCCGCGATTCTTCTTGCCATCTTTATCACCGCGATCTTGGGACCTAGCCTTCTCAATACCATGATCGCTGTGGGAATCGTCTATATTCCCCATTACGCCAGGGTGGTCCGGAGTTCTGTGCTTTCTCTAAAGGAACAACTTTTTATTGAGGCGGTAAGATCGGTTGGTGGAGGCAATTTCAGGATTATTACTGTCCATATTTTCCCAAATGCTATTCCACCCATCATCGTCTATGCGACATTGGGGATGGGAACAGCCGTGCTTCAGGCTGCGGCTTTGGGTTTTTTAGGGCTTGGGGCTCAGCCTCCCACACCGGAGTGGGGAGCGATGCTGAGCGAAGGCAGACAGTATATCCAGAATGCCCCTCATGTGGCTGCCTTTCCAGGACTAGCCATTTTTACGCTCGTATTAGGTTTCAATCTCTTTGGGGATGGTCTGAGGGACACCTTAGATCCAAGCCTAAGGTGATAGAAATTTATAAATTCGAAGCGGGAATCTCAAAGTAAGACACCATTCCCAAAATGTAAATTCAAATCTGGGTTGTTTTGAAAATTAGGATTTGTTTCGGATTTTATTCGATCCACTGCACCAGTTTTTTAAGTTCTTCTCTCGAAGATTTAAATCGGTTAATCGGACTCTTCTCATCCGGATAACCCAGGGCAACTCCAATCACAACATTCTTATTCTCAGGGATATTCAGCAGATCCTTAATCTCATCTTCATAGGCGGTAATCAACCCAATGGGGCAGGTCCCCAATCCAAATCCATGAGCCGCAAGGATCAGATATCCCAAAACCAGACCAATATCTACTAAGCGAGCTTTTGAAAAAGAATCGTCCAGGCAGATAAAGATAGCCACTGGTGCGCCATAAAAACGGCAACTTCCTTCATTGATAAATTGATCCGGATCGACCTCCATCTCATTGAAGAACGGTTTCATGGCCTCCAGGGTTTTGACCCCCCTTTTACCAAACGTTTTAGGCAATGGCTTAACAGCATCAGGACCGCAAGAAATCTTTTTTTCTCGATAGGCCTTGATCAGCCTTCGGCTCAGCCTTTCTTTCTCTTCTCCACTGACAACAAGAAATTCCCAAGGTTGAAGATTGATCGCAGAAGGGGCGTGAATCGATAACTTTAAAATCTCTTCAATTCTCTCCCTTGGAATTGGGTCAGGCTTGAAAGCCCTAAAGCTTTTTCTTTCATGGATTAATTTAATTAAGTCCATTGGAGACTCCTTAATTAAAAAAGATGGATACTTGACATTAAATGAAACCATCGCTATTTTCAAGGTGATCATCCTTAAAGGAGAATATTCATATGATCCGGGCCAAATTGTGGTTTCGATGTGCGGCCATGCATGATCCAGTCACACCCATGGTGGTTCAACCTGCACTGATCGGGTGGGAAGCAAAGCAGAGGAAGGTTGACCTTGAGATTGAGAGAGCCTTCGATGGTGATGAGTTGGTTCGCCGGATGAAGGGATGGGTGACGGTTGAACCCTCTAAAGCGATCGACGTTGTGAATCGATTTGGGAGATTGAAGGTTTTAGATGATAGAGAACTGGTGATTGAATTAGAGAAGATGGAAGATTTTCAAAATCTGCAAAAGGCTCTTAACGAAGCCTTTGGAAAGGAGATTGAAGTCGAATTGATCGTTAAAAAGTAGATCCCTATGCGAGATTGCCACAGATCCGACAGCGGGGATCTTTCGATAGTTTCAGCTTAATGATACCCTCTGACTCCCATACATTACCCCAGCGGATTCCTTGTTCCTCAGAGATCTTCTTAAAATGCTTGCTCAAGAAAAGTGAGAAAAAACGGATGTCCTGTTTTGTATCATAGAGGGAGCCGAAATAGAATTGATTTGTCACTGCTCCGGTCTTGAGATATTTGATCAGCTCCGCGATTGAAAAGGCTCCCATGGCGGCTATGGGAAGAATGTTGATTGCAAAGATCGCGGTCTGAAAAGAGCCTATTAACGATGGGCTTTGAAATCGGCCAATCAGGCAATTCAGGCATGGGGTGTGAGGGGAGTGGAGGAGGGCCGCATAAAAACAATTGGAGGCCACTCCGGCCATAAGGTAGGGAATTTTATGTTGGACAGCAAATCGGTTCACGATAGACCGGGAGGCCCATTTGTCAAAGGTGTCAATGATCAGATCGGTTTCAGAATCGATTCCTTCATCCACTGTTGTTTCATCGATCTTCAGTTGTTTGGCAATGACGTCCACATGAGGGTTGAGCCTCCGAGCATAGATGTTTAATGACTCAGCCTTGCTCATCCCAACGTGGTCCACATTATGGATAAACTGACGATTGAGATTGGACAATTCGACCGTATCCTGATCAATGGCTATGAGCTTACCAACCCCCAAAAGGAGTAAGTTATTAATGATCGAGGAGGCAGCCCCCCCAATCCCCATGACCGTGACATGGAGGCTCTTGAGCTTGAGCTGATCCTCTTCAGACCAATCGGCCATTGATAACTGGCGAAGATACCGTTCTCTTTCATCCGCGCTGAGGAATAGGTGCTCTT
>CAZFJD010000031.1:0-16801 GCA_964518775.1 uncultured Syntrophaceae bacterium | reverse complement strand
TTCGATGACCCTCCAATTCCAGTACTGCCTGGAGGGCCCGGATTGCTACCTCTATTTGGGCCTCTGTGGGTTCGCGAGCGGTCAGCCGCTGAAGCCAGAGACCGGGCTTTATGAAATATTGGATCCCTCGATTCTTCCTCCTTCCATCGGCAAATCGGATGATCTCATAAGAGATTCCTGCAATAAAAGGGATGAAGACCACCCGGGACGCCACCTTATATCCGAATGAGAGGTGATGAGGGATGAGCGCGAAGACCAGGATGCTCACGACCATCACGATGAGCAGAAAGCTCGTTCCACACCTGGGGTGAAGGAAAGGGAAACTCTTCACCCGATCGGCCATCAGCGCCTCACCGGCCTCGAAGGCAAAGATCGATTTGTGCTCTGCACCATGGTATTGAAAAACACGACGGATCTCCTCAAAAAAGGAGATGGCCCAGAGATATGCCAAGAAGATGACCAATCGTATCGTGCCGTCGACCAGGTTGAAGACGAGCCCGCTTTCAGACACCATGGGAAAAAGAAACCGTAACCACTTCGTTAAGAAGAGAGGGACCAGGAAGAAGAGAAAGATGCCAAAGGAGAGAGCAGCAGTAAACGTGAGGCTCATGGCCCAAGGACTCATCTCTTTTTCTCCTTCGGAGTCGGAGAGGGCCTCATTCACTGAGAAGTTAAGGGCCTCAATCCCTAAGACGAGGGCTGAAAGCAGAACCAATACGCCCCTGACCAGAGGAAGTTTAAAGATGAAGGCCTTCTCTGAAAAGAAGGTCAGCCCCTCCTTTTTTACAACGATCTCTCCATTGGGCCTTCGGACCGCAACGGCCATCGATCCAGGAGACCTCATCATAACCCCTTCAATGACAGCCTGCCCTCCCACTCGAAGGGTTCTCCCTCTCTTTTCAAGGACACGAGTGATGTTGCACATATTTAACGCTATGTTTAAAATGGCGCCCCCTGTTGAAACCCTCCAAAAGATTCCTATCCAATATAGCCTTATTTTTGTGCTACACCACGAGCACCAAATAGAGAAATTCCCTGGACGGGAACCTTTCTTCCAAAGAACATTTGAATCCTCCAAACGAACTAATGCTGAACGCCCACTTTCAAAAGAAGACAGGGCAGGATGGAAGGGGTGTGATCAGGACCCTTTCGGGTAGAGCAGTGCAGTCGATCAAAGCATATTGATCGGAAAACGGAAAAAGGAATAGATGAGGTGGGATCAATCCTGCTTGTCACTCTTCTCACCATATTTCTTCTTAAACCGCTCGATCCTTCCAGCAGTATCCAAGAATTTCTGTTTCCCGGTAAAGAAAGGATGACAGTTGGAACAGATCTCTACATGGATCTCTTTCTGCGTACTCTTCGTCTCAAAGGTCGCTCCACAGGCACATTTGATCACCGTATCAAAAAGTTTGGGATGAATCTCTTTCTTCATCGTCATGGCCTCCAACTTCTATTTTACCGATTTCTCATAAATTTTCAACATCCTTAAAATGTCGGTGATGAGTGATAGCGTTTTTCATACACCCTGACTACCACCCACACCCCTATTGATTCATGGAATCGAGGAACTCCCGATTGTTCTTGGTGGCGTGCATCTTCTCCAACAGAAATTCCATGCTCTCGACCGTGTTCATGGGCTGGAGCACCTTTCGCAAGAGCCAGATGCGATTCAGGTCGTTCTTGTCCAATAATAGCTCTTCTTTTCGCGTGCCGGAGCGCTGAATATCGATGGTAGGAAAGACCCTTCGGTCGAGCAAGCGGCGGTCTAAGTGTATTTCCATATTTCCTGTCCCTTTGAACTCTTCGAAGATGACCTCATCCATCCGACTGCCTGTATCGATGATGGCCGTCGCGATAATGGTAAGACTTCCCCCTTCCTCGATATTTCTTGCGGCACCAAAAAAACGTTTCGGCCTTTGCAGGGCGTTGGCATCAATCCCGCCCGAGAGCACCTTGCCACTTGGCGGGACGACCGTATTATAGGCTCTGGCAAGACGAGTAATGCTATCCAAAAGAATGACCACATCCTTTTGATGCTCCACCAAGCGCTTGGCCTTCTCGATCACCATCTCTGCGACTTGGACATGTCGTTGGGCTGGTTCATCAAAGGTGGAGCTGATCACCTCTCCATCAACAGAACGTTCCATGTCCGTCACTTCCTCGGGTCGTTCATCGATGAGGAGCACGATCAGAACAACATCTTTATGGTTGGCGGTAATGCTGTGTGCGATCGTTTGGAGCAGCATCGTCTTACCGGTTCTTGGGGCAGCGACGATGAGGCCTCGCTGGCCTTTTCCAATAGGGGTGAGGAGGTCCATGACCCGCGCAGAGTAATTATCCCATTGGCCATCCATCTCCAAACGAATCTTTTCTTGAGGATAAAGGGGCGTTAGGTTGTCGAAGAGGATCTTATCCCGGGCCACCTCCGGGTCTTCGTAGTTGACCATCTCCACTTTGAGCATCGCAAAGTATCGTTCATTATCCTTGGGCGGTCGAATTTGACCCGAGACGGTGTCACCCGTCCGAAGATTGAACCTCCGAATTTGTGACGGAGAGATGTAGATATCATCCGGCCCAGGCAGATAATTGTAATCCGGCGCCCTTAGAAAACCGAACCCGTCGGGAAGGATCTCCAGCACCCCTTCTCCAAAGATGAGGCCATTCTTCTCTGTCTGGGCTTGGAGGATGGCAAACATCAATTCCTGTTTCCTCATGCCGCTGGCACCCTCCACATTGAGCTCCCTGGCGATCTTCGTCAGTTCACTGATCTTCAGCTTTTTTAGATCCTTGATATTCATAACCCTCTTTCTCCTCCCTACTCTTCTGCTAATGCTTCAATTTTTGAGTCTGACTCGCCATCCTCTTTAACTCCTCGAAGACCTCTTTCGCCCTCCTCCGTGTCTCCTCAAAGGAACCCTCGTTGCGAATGACGAAGTCGGCCAATCTCAATTTGTCCTCAAGCGGAATCTGCGAGGCAAGAATCCTTTGGGCCTCTTCCTCGCTCGCCCCCTCGCGGCTTCTCAGCCTCTCGATCTGCTGCTCTTCGGTCGAGGTGACGACAATCAGTCTATCCATCTCTTTGTAATGACCCGTCTCCACAATCAGAGCGGCATCGATGACCACGATCGCATCGAGGTCCTTTTGGCCGATCTCTTTGGCTCTTCGGTTCATCTCCGCCCGGATTCGAGGATGGAGAATCTGATTCAGAACCTTTCTCTGCTCGGGATCTGAGAAGACCTTCGCAGCCAATCTCTTCCGATCGATGGATCCGTCCTCTCGAAGGATTTCTGTCCCGAAGACCCTTCTCAACTCCCTCCAGGCGGGTGTTTGCGGTTGAACCAATTCCCTGGCGATCTGGTCTGCATCGATGAGGTAAGCGCCCTCTTCTCTCAATATCTGTGAGACGGCCGTCTTTCCACTTGCCACCCCTCCCGTCAACCCAACGACGAGCATCCTTCCTGAGGTCTCCTAAATATCGAGGCGGTGAACAAAGAGGGCGTTGTCTTCGATGAAATGGCGCCTTTCTTCCACCTCATCGCCCATTAAGATGCTAAAGATCTCGTCGGCTTCAATGGCGTCTTCTACTTTCACTTTGAGAAGGGTCCGAGTCTCTGGATTCATCGTGGTCTCCCAGAGCTGTGCAGGGTTCATCTCCCCCAATCCTTTATATCTCTGGATGGAAAGCCCTTCCCTGCCCAAGTGATTGAGCGATTGAAGCAATCCCTCCTCCTGATCGATGGTCACCTTTCTCCCCTTCTCCATCAAGGTATAAGGTGGGGATGCCATCTCTTTAATCTCCTGATAGACCTGAGAGAGATGACGATACTCGACCGAAGCAATGAGATCCCAATGGACCTTGCTTCGCTGCTCCCTTCCTCCATCCGTCTCTTGAACTTCGAATCCATAGAGGTTGTGTTCTTCATCCCAGTAAAGATCGAAGATCTCGAAGCCACTCTTCCTCAATCGCTTCTGAAGGTCGGCGATCTTTGTCTTCTCCTCAAACGTCGATTTGCTTCGGACGCCATTTTCAAGCAGAAAGTTGAGAAGAGATCGAGGATATCCCTTTTTTCGAATCCTCTGAATCAACTCGTCATAAATAAATATCTTTTCCAAAAGGGAACTCAGTTTCTTCTCGGTCAGTCGTCTACCCGTTCGCTCGACGATCACTTCGCTCTTGGCAACGGCCCGGTTCATCAAATAGCGATTAAACGCCTCTTCGTCCTTGATATAGATCTCGTTCTTCCCTTCGGCCACCTTGAAGAGAGGGGGCTGGGCGATGTAGAGGTGTCCTCTCTCGATCACCTCTGGCATATGACGGTAGAAGAAGGTCAGAAGTAACGTCCGGATATGGGACCCATCCACATCCGCGTCGGTCATAATCACAATACGGTGGTAACGAAGCCGATGGATGTCGTAGTCGTCCTTCCCAATCCCAGCTCCCAATGCCGAGATGAGAAGACGGATCTCCTCATTCGCCAACATCCTATCGAAGCGGGCCTTCTCCACGTTCAGGATCTTCCCCTTGATCGGAAGGACAGCTTGAATCGACCGGTCCCGGCCCTGCTTCGCCGACCCTCCGGCCGAATCGCCTTCCACGATGAAGATCTCGCTCAACCGAGGGTCTCTCTCCTGACAATCGGCCAATTTGCCTGGCAGGAAGTCTCCTTCCAGCCCCCCTTTTCGTCGACTCAGTTCCCGTGCCTTTCGTGCGGCTTCCCTGGCTCTGGCAGCATCGATGACTTTGGAGATGACCTTTCTGGCGACCGCAGGATTCTCTTCGAAATAACTTCCCAGTTTCTCATTGATGAGCGCCTCCACCAACCCCTTCACCTCACTGTTGCCCAGTTTCGTCTTGGTCTGGCCCTCAAATTGAGGTTCTGGAAGCTTGACGCTGATCACCGCGACCAAACCTTCTCGGATATCCTCTCCGGTGAGATTCTCCTTGCCCCCTTTGAGAAGATTGGCGCTCGTGGCATATTGATTGATCGTCCGCGTGAGAGCCGTTTTGAACCCGACGAGGTGCGTCCCGCCCTCATGCGTGTTGATGTTGTTAGCAAAGGAGAAAAGGCTTTCGGCATATCCATCGTTATACTGAAAGGCAATCTCCACATCGATCCCGTTCTTGATGCCCTGGATATAGATGGGTTTGGAATGGAGACAATTCTTATTCTTATTCAAATATTCGATGAAGGAGATGATCCCTCCCTTGTAAAAGAAGTCATGTCTCTTGCCAGACCGTTCATCCTCGATGCTGATGGCAAGGCCCTTATTTAAGAACGCGACCTCTCTCAGACGCTGAGAGAGAAGGTCAAAACTGAAATTTGTCGTTTCGAAGATCTCACTGTCCGGTTTGAAACGGATCTGCGTTCCTGTATGTTTCGTCTTTCCTGTGACCTCGAGTTTGGTCTTCACTTCCCCCCGTTCATAAATTTGATGATAGACCTTCCCATCCCTCCTGATCTCGAGGTCAATAAACTCAGAGAGGGCATTGACGACCGATAGACCGACGCCATGAAGGCCCCCGGAGATCTTATAGCTCCGGTTGTCAAATTTACCTCCGGAGTGCAGTTTCATCATCACCACTTCCACAGCAGGACGCTTCTCCTTCTCATGGATATCCACGGGGATGCCTCGTCCATCATCCCTTACCGTGACGCTATTATCCATATGGATGATCACGTCGATGCGATCGCAATATCCGGCCAGTGCTTCATCGATGCTGTTATCCACCAACTCGTGAACCAAATGGTGAAGACCTTCGACCCCTGTGTTACCAATGTACATGGCAGGCCGTTTCCGAACGCCGGCCAATCCCTCCAGGATCTTAATCTGTTCCGCCGTATACTGTTGTTCCACCGTTTGCTTCGCTCCTCCTTTTCATGAGCGATTTGCGCATGAGAAGTCCCTGCTCCGATGCATAAACACGATCGATCTAAATCCTCATTGGCATGATGATGCAGACTTGGTCAGGCGGTTCTACAGAAGACACCGGTTTGATGACGCCGGGACTTCCTTCATCCTTCAGTTCCATCAGGACCTGCTCCGTATCGATTGCGTTGAGGGTTTCCATTAGATATCTTCCATTAAATCCGATCTCGAGCGGAGGTCCTTCGTAGACGACTTCGACCTCTTCCTTCGCATCTCCGAAGTCCTGATGGTAGGAGGAGAGCTCGATGGCATTTTTCTTGAGAGAAAGCTTGATCCCCTCTACCCTCTCACTGGCCATCGTAGAGACTCTCCTCAGGCATCCATATACCCTCTCCTTAACCATCACCAATTTCTTATCGTTCATCTTTGGAATCACCTGGTCGTACTCGGGAAATTCACCATCAATGAGCCGGATGATGAGGAGCGATCTTCCGATCTTAAAAAAACCATGCGTCTGATCAAAATAGATCTCCATCTCTTCCTGCCCATCCCGATCGCCCACGATCTTCTTGATCTCCAACACGCCCTTCTTTGGAACGATAATCCCCCTTGCAATCCCGTGGATGGTCTGGCCTTCTCGATCCACGAGAGAAAGGCGGTGGCCATCCGTCGCCACCATCCTGAAGAATTCCCTACCTGCTTGCTTACTCTGGACAAAAAGGACCCCGTTGAGATGGTATCGTGATTCCTCGTTAGAGGCAGCGAAAACAGTCTTTTCAATCATCTCCCTTATGAGCGATGTCGAAACTTTCGAAAAAAATCCTTCCTGATATGCAGGGAGAGAAGGAAATTCGTCAGGGTCTAAGCCGGCAAGGTTGAAGAGTGATTTGCCACATCGAAGGGTGATCCATTGATTTTCCCTCTTCTGAATATGAATCGTTTCGTCAGGAAGTTCTCTCACAATTTCATACAACTTTTTTGCTGAAACGGAGGCGTTCCCTTTCGTGTGGATCGTTGCGGTCATCTCTTCACGCATCCCTGTTTCCAAATCGGTTCCCGTCACATAGAGGGAGTTCTCTTCACATTGGATGAGGATATGGGAAAGGATGGGAAGGGTTGTTTTCCTTCCAGCAATGCTTTGGATGAGACCCAGCCCTTTTAAGAACTCCCTTTTCGCTATTTCAAAATTCATTATTTTCCCTCCTATGAATATTTTCTATTTCACTTATTCGTCATCATCATCGTTCTCTGTTGAAATGAGGAAAACGACATTAACTCAAAAAAATAAAAGTATGTTTCGTTGTTGAAAATGTGTCACGAGCCGTTGGGAGATCTTATATTTCTTCTCCTTTCACCCCTTACTCCCTTTCTTTTTATTCATTATTCAAAATATTTCCACTTGATTTACCCCACCATGTTCACTTCAAATTATTTTGACCTACCTATCCTCATATCCTTTTTTATGGGCTATGATCCCCTTCCCTTCATGAATTGAAGTTTAAGACTTAATTCGACTATGCAAATTCTCCACCATCTCTTTAAAGGACGGGTCTTTTGATATTCTTTCTTCGACCTTCTTGATCGAATGGAGGACAGTGGAATGATCTTTACCTCCGAATTTTTCTCCGATTTCGAGCAAAGAGGCATTCGTTAATTTGCGGGAGAGGTACATAGCAATCTGTCGCGGGATGACATAGCCCTTGTATTTTCGCTTCACTTTAAAGTCTGAGACTTTCAGGTTAAAAAAATTGCCCACCACCTTTTGAATGGAATCGATCGAGATCAACTCTTCCTTCGGTTTGATGATATTTTTCAAGACATCTTTCGCCATCTGAATATCGATGGCTGTCTTCGTAAGCGAGGCGAACGCACCGACGCGGATGAGGCAGCCTTCTAACATTCGGATATTGGAATCGATCTGTGATGCCAAAAAGAAAGCAACGTCGTTGGGAAGGAAGATACTCTCATTTTCCGCTTTCTTCCTCAAAATGGCTACTTTGGTCTCAATATCGGGCGGCTGAATGTCGGCAATGAGGCCCCATTCGAAGCGAGACCGGAGTCGTTCTTCAAAATTCGGGATATCCTTTGGGAACTTGTCGCTCGTCACAACAATTTGTTTTCGAGCTTCGTAAAGCGAATTAAAGGTGTGGAAGAATTCGGCCTGAGTCCTTTCTTTCCCCGAGATAAATTGAATGTCATCGATCAGTAGGATGTCCATCCTCCTGAACTTGTTTCTAAACTCGTCCATCTTCTCGTAACGGAGGGAATTGATCAATTCGTTTGTGAACTCCTCAGAGGAGGTATAGCAGATCTTCTTCACCTCCGGCAGGATGCGGTGTTGCACGATGTGGTTGCCAATAGCATGAAGGAGGTGGGTCTTTCCCAACCCCACCCCGCCATAGATGAAGAGCGGATTGTAATTCTTCGCTGGGAGATTGGCGACTGCCAAACACGCAGCATTGGCGAATTGGTTACTTGCACCCACCACGAAATTATCAAACGTATACTTTGGATTGAAGATGGGCTGGAAAGAGTGCGCAGCCTGTACGTCATGACTTGGGAAAGGTAAAGAGATGGACTCTCTTTCATTCATCTTTTCAGTTCTGATGCGGAATTGGAGATGACAGGGTTTTTGCGTCAAGAGAGAGAGTGCCTCTTTAATATGGGGTGCATAGTGTTCACTGATCCACCCCCTGAAAAATCGGTTCGGAACTTCTAATTCCACAAACTCTCCATCCATGGAGATGAAGTGGATCGGTTTGATCCAAATGTCGAAATTCTGCTGACCGATTCTTTCCTTTAAAGAATCGATCACCTTAGACCATATTTCTTCCATGAACTGGACCTTGATGGCTTGGCGTGTTCAGCAGAGGTAATGTGTGGGATGAGAAAAAAGGATCCCAGCAAGAGAAACCGTTCATTTTCAAGTACTTATAAATCTTTTTTCACAACGTTTCCACAATTGTGGAAAAATGAAAATAAGAATTAAGAGGAGGAAAATATCTGAGGACGAACTCTAACCCACTATGCTAACAAAACATACACCTATTTTTTAAAAAATTCAAGTCTTTTTTTCAAATGTCATTTCAAAGAGCGAACGATTACTCCTTTTCTGCTAATCTGGCAACGGCGACGACACGCTCCCCCTCGTCGAGGGTGATCAATCTCACTCCCTGTGTCGTCCTCCCTTGAGTGGGGAGGTCGACCGTCCGGAGACGGATGATCTTTCCCTTGTTCGTAATGAGCATCAACTCATCCTCATCGGTGACGGTCATGATGCCCACCACATCGCCCGTCTTTTGGGTCCTCTTCACGGTGAAGATTCCAGACCCGCCCCTATTCTGCATGCGGTATTGAGAAGCCTGCGTCCGCTTTCCATAACCATTTGCCGTGACTGTCAGGATCTGAGTGTGAGGGGAGACCACTTCCATTCCCACGACCTCATCCCCTTTTGAAATCTTTATCCCCCTTATCCCTCGAGCGGTCCGACCCAGTTCTCGAATTTGGGTTTCGGGAAAATGGATGGCCTTTCCCATCTTCGTACCGATGAAGAGGTTGTGCTGGCGGTCCGTCAGCTTCGTCGAGATGAGCTCATCCCCTTCATCGAGGTGGATGGCGATGATCCCGCCGGCTCGTGGATTGCTGTAAGCTTCAAGAGCCGTCTTCTTGATGACCCCCTGTTTGGTCACAAAGGTGATGAACTTTCCCTTCGCAAAGTCTTTGAGAGGAAGAATGGTCGTCACCTTCTCTTGGGGGCCGAGGTTGAGCAGATTGACGATGGCTTTGCCTCGGGTGAGCCGGCCAGCCTGGGGGACTTCGTGAACCTTCATCCAATGGACCTTCCCCGCGTCGGTAAAGAAGAGAATGTAATCATGCGTGGAGGCGATGAAGAGATCCTCAACAAAGTCCTCCTCTTTGACATGAATCCCGACCTTCCCTTTTCCACCGCGGTGTTGGCTCCGATAAAGGCTGATGGCATTTCTCTTAATATATCCCGTGTGGGTGATCGTCACCACCATATCTTCTTCAGCGATGAGATCCTCGATCCGGATCTCTGGAGCAACTTCCACAATCTCGGTGTGTCTCTCATCTCCGTAAGCGTCTCGGAGGGCGATGAGCTCCTCCTTGATGAGATTGAACATCAACCGTTCACTGGCCAGGAGGGCTTTCAAGCGGTTGATCAGTTTGATCGTCTCCTCATACTCCTCCACGATCTTCCGCTGTTCAAGGTTGGTGAGCCGTTGGAGTCTCATGTCCAAGATGGCCTGGGCCTGTTCTTCCGAAAGGCTGAACCGTTCGACCAAACGCTCCCTTGCCTCTTTAGGCGTTTTCGATGCCTTAATCGTTGCAATGACGGCATCGATTTGGTCGATGGCCTTCTTCAGGCCTTCGAGAATATGGGCCCTGGCCTCTGCCTTCTTTAGGTCGAAAAGGGATCTTCGGGTGACTACCTCTTTTCGATGTTGAACGAAGAGTTGGAGCATCTCCTTCAGAGGGAGCAGCTTCGGTTGATTCTGATGGATGGCCAGGAGGATGATCCCGAAGGAAGTCTGCATTTGAGTATGTTTATAGAGCTGGTTGAGGATGACCTCGGCCACTTCGTTGCGCCTCAGCTCGATCACTACCCTCATCCCTTCGCGATCCGACTCGTCTCGGACGTTGGCGATCCCCTCGATTACTTTCTCCTCCATGAGTTCGGCGATCCGTTCGATAAATTTTGCTTTATTGGTCTGATAAGGAAGCTCTGTCACGACGATAGATTCCCGTTCTCCCTTGCGGTCCCTCTCAATGATCGCCCTGCCACGGAGTTGGATGACACCCTTTCCGCTCTCGTAAGCGGCCCGAATCCCCTCTCTGCCATAGATAAATCCACCTGTAGGGAAATCAGGTCCAGAGACATGGGCCATCAATTCCTCAGTAGAGATTTCAGGGTTCTCGATCAAGGCGATGAGCCCGTTTATCGTTTCGGCCAGATTGTGGGGAGGGATATTGGTAGCCATCCCGACCGCAATTCCAGAGGATCCGTTGACGACGAGGTTTGGGAATTTTGATGGAAGCACCGTGGGTTCGAGAAGGGATTCGTCATAGTTTGGGATAAAGTCGATGGTTTCCTTATCAATGTCTTCCAATAACTCCTTCGAAAGCTTGGCCATGCGGATCTCTGTGTATCGCATGGCTGCTGGAGGATCGCCATCGATCGAACCAAAGTTTCCTTGGCCGTCGACAAGAGGATATCGAAGAGAGAAATCCTGTGCCATTCTGACGATGGCATCGTAAACAGCCATATCACCGTGCGGGTGGTATTTGCCAATCACATCGCCGACAATTCTTGCGGACTTCTTATAGGGTTTATCCCAATCGTTACTCAATTCGTTCATGGCGTAAAGAATTCGACGATGGACCGGTTTAAGACCATCCCTCACATCTGGGAGGGCCCGTCCGATGATCACGCTCATGGCGTAGTCCATGTAGGACTTTTTCATTTCATCTTCGATATTGACGGGAATGCTTTCGCGGGTGATCTCCATGGGGACTCCTGAATAATTTGCGGATTTTATTACAAAAACTTAATATAAAAGCCTTTCGTCTGTCAATACAATTCCGGAGCGGCGCTTGACAAATGCAGATCAAATATGATTTAAATAAAAAGTTCAATTATTTCAAAAAAGAAGCTCATCGAAAGGACAGCCGCCAGTGAAAAGAACATACCAACCCAGCAATGTCAAGCGGAAGAGGACACACGGATTTTTAAAGAGGATGAGCACCAAGAGCGGTCGAAAGATATTACAACGGAGGAGGATGAAGAGCAGAAAGAGGTTGGCTGTTTAAGGGCTGAATCGAACCGTGGGGGTTTATCGCTTTACAAAAAAGGAGAGAATCAACCATCCCCAAGATTATAAAAGGGTGATGAACTTAGGAAAGAGGCTTCGGTCCAAGAACCTCGTCCTTTTCATCCACGAGAATAGGTCAGGGTTCCATCGGTTGGGTATGGTGATTAAAAAGGAGATCGGGTCAGCTACCTACCGAAATCGGATGAAACGGTATTTTCGAGAATTCTTTCGCCTCCACAAACATCAGATCGAAGGTTCTTTCGATATGATCATTATGGTAAGAAAGGGCTGTGACCTGAGCCGATACGGAGAAGCGGAAGAAGAACTGAAAAGGCTCTTGACCGTATGAACAGAGTCGGATGGCTTTTAAGAAGAGGGGTAATCTTTCTAATTCAACTCTACCAGACCACCCTCTCAATTCTTTTTGGTCCTTGCTGCCGTTTTACGCCCTCTTGCTCAGTATACGCTTCCATTTCGATAGGGCGTTTCGGAATTGTGGAAGGAACCTGGCTTGCCTTGAAGAGACTCGTCAAATGCCATCCTTTCCATTCCGGAGGATACGATCCAGTACCCGAAGACCCCGCAGTCCATTCTTAGGAAGGGGACATAAGACAATACAGATATGGAAAAGAGAGCTATCTTTGCGATAATATTAACATTTTTAGTGATTTTCTTATGGGGAATTATACAATCAAAGTTCTTCCCGTCAGAACCCCGCAAAGAGGTAAAGAAGGAAGAGATTGCTCCTCCTGAGAAGAAGATCGATCTAAAAGAGGCAAAACCCCTTCCCCCCAAGGAAGAGAAACCCCTTCCAAAGAAGAAGGTTCTTTCGCGAAAGGAGGTCTCTGTTGAAACTCAAAATTACTGGGCTGTTTTCACCTCCGATGGGGCAGGATTGAAACATTTCAAATTGAAGGCATATGAGGACAGAGTGGAAGAGGCGGCCATCACGATTAAATTGGTGCAGTTTGTGGAAAGCCTCTTTGGTAAGAAAGAGGAGAAAGAGGCAAGACCGCAGCCTCTCGACCTCGTCAATACGAAGGAGGCAGAAGGACTTCCCTTGGGATTGACCCTCCGTCCATCTCTTTTGCATGGGGACTGGGAGGTGGAGAAGGATCAGCTCCGTCTGCTCAGTCCTGGGGAAAAGGGAGAGATCATCTTCGTGAAGAGTCTGGAGAATGGGTTAAAGATTTTCAAACGATATCGATTGATGTCGGAGAGGAACACCATCGACGTGGAGATCGAGGCCCAAAATCACTCCTCAAAAGAGGTTGCCTTTCAATTGGGGATGGAGTGGATTGGAAGGGTGGAGCTGGAGAAATTGGCGGATGACGGGAATAAGGATTATGGCCTGAAGTACGTCTTTATGAAAGATCAGAAGGTGGAGAAAACAGAGTTCGGAGCGGCCGGCTCCTCAGGCTGCACCCCTGGCTGTGGAACTCCAAAGAAGAAAATCGAACCTTTTGAATCGTCGAATCAGGGCAATATTCGATGGTATGCCTTCGAAGGAGAATATTTTGCGACCGTATTGATCCCACCTCCCTCTGAGAAGAGTGTCACACTCACGGTGAAAGGGGATGAGAAGAACATCCTCAGAGCCACCCTGATAAGTTCACCGCTGTCGATTCCACCGAGGGAAGGAGTTAAGATTCCCTACCAAGTCTACATCGGGCCCAAAGTGGTCAAGCCTCTGAGAGAGTTGGGTGTCGGTGCGGAGCAGCTGGTCGATTTTGGCTTTTTTACGATCGTTGCCAAACCCCTGCTCTGGTTTCTCAAGCTCACCCACCTGGTCACAAAAAATTATGGCATCGATATTATCATCCTCAGCATTCTGATCAAAATCATCTTTCTGCCTCTGACACAGATCAGTTTCAAATCGATGAAAGAGATGCAGAAGGTTCAGCCAGAAATGACACGGCTGAAGGAGACCTATAAGAACGACAAAGCCAGGCTCCAGCAGGAGATTATGTTGCTCTACAAGAGGCGGAAGATCAACCCCATGAGCGGGTGCCTTCCCATGCTGATTCAGATCCCTGTCTTCATCGCGCTTTATAATGCCCTTCAGAATGCGATCGAGATGAGGCATGCCCCATTCTTTTTCTGGATCAGGGATCTCTCCGCCAAAGACCCGGTCTACATCACTCCCCTCATCATGGGGGCGACCATGGTGATTCAACAGAAGATGACGCCCACTGCAGCCGACCCAACGCAAGCCAAGATGTTCATGCTGATGCCGATCATGTTCACTTTCCTCTTTCTCAATTTTCCGTCTGGGTTGGTCTTATATTGGTTGGTCAATAATGTCTTATCCATCGCCCATCAATACTATCTGAACAAGAGGGGGTGAGATTTAGATCTTGGAAGAAGGGGTTGAGATTGCCAAGCAGCTCACGGCGGGATTGCTGGAAAGAATGCAGATGAAGACTGTTCTGGAGGGTTTTTTGAGGGAAGGAAGTATCCATCTGGAAGTCAGGGCTGAAAGGGAAGGGCTTCTCATTGGGAAGCATGGTCGTACCTTGGAATCCCTTGAATTCATCATCAATCGAATGGTCCGCAAACGCCTGAAGGAGCCGGTCAATGTGGTGTTGGACATTAATGACTACCGAAAGAGGAGGGCAGAAAGCCTGAGAAGGACGGCTGTTCAGTTGGGCGAGAAGGCCAAGACGAAGGGCCGTGGTCTGACGATCGGCCCCTTCAATGCCCATGACCGCAGGATTATTCATATTACCCTCAAGGAAGATCCTCTTCTCAGAACGGAGAGCCTTGGGGAAGGGGAGATGAAGAGGATCAAGATCATCCCAACGAAGAAAGAGGGCGGAAGAGTCTGACCCCTTGAAAAGGACCTCCTTATCTGACTCGCAAAGAGTCGTCCCCCAAGAAGCAGATACAATTGCGGCCATTTCGACTCCCTTTGGGGAGAGTGGCATAGGAATTGTGCGTCTCAGCGGTCCCTTGGCTGAAGTGATTGCCCAGAGGTTATTCAAGCCCAAGAGAGATCATACGCACCTGACTTCCCACTCCTTCCATTACGGGGAGATCGTCGACCCTCAAGGTCATCCCATTGACGAAGTCCTCCTTGTCCTGATGAAGGCTCCAAAGACCTACACCCGAGAGGATATCGTGGAAATCCATTGTCATGGAGGATACTTCATCCTCCAGAAGGTATTGGAGTTGGTCCTAAGAGAAGGGGTAAGGATGGCCCATCCTGGAGAGTTTACAAAGAGGGCATTTCTCAATGGCCGCATCGATCTTACCCAAGCTGAGGCCGTGATCGATCTGATAAGGGCGAAGACGATGGCGAGCCTTGAGATTGCCAACCAACAACTAAGGGGATTGCTGTATCGAGAGATGGTCTCTCTCAAGGAGGACCTCATTCAATATTTGGCCCTGATCGAAGCGCAGATCGATTTCCCAGAGGAGGAGATTGAAGCCATTTCCTTAGGGAAAATGAAGCAAGATATGAATGAGATGATCCAGAACTTAGAGCAGTGGGTCTCTTCCTATGACGAGGGGAGGGTTTTTCGAGAAGGGATCTCCTGTGCCATCATTGGAAAGACCAACGTAGGAAAATCGAGCCTTCTCAATGCGTTATTAAAGGAGGACAGGGCCATTGTCACACCCATTCCAGGGACGACGAGGGATGTGATTGAAGAGGTTCTCAATATTGAAGGGATTCCGGTGAGATTGATGGATACCGCCGGTTTGAGGAGGGCAGTGGATTCTATAGAGCTCGAAGGCGTGAAGAGGACGAGAGAACGGGTTGAGGATGCGGACTTTGTCCTTTTAGTCCTCGATGGGAGTCGCGGCCTCGATGCGGATGATTTCGAGATCTTCCAAGAGATCGAAGGAAAGAAGAAGGTCGTGGCCATTAACAAGAACGATCTTCCACTAAAGATCTCGCTTGAAGATCTAAAGAGCCGGTTTCAAGGGGACCCCTTTGTATCGATTTCCGCCGTGAAAAACGAGGGGATCGACAATCTGAAGAAGGCCATCTATCGTTCTTTGATTCATCGAAATGTGCGCTCATCCCCAGAGCATCTTATTGTGGCCAATATCCGGCATAAGACGGCTCTTGCCCAGGCCAAGGAGAATCTCACGAATGCGTTGAAAGGCTTGGAAGAGGGGACATCCCTCGAATTTATAGCCTTCGAAATCCGCTCTGCCTTGGAAGCCCTTGGAGAGATGGTGGGAGAGGCGGCCACCGAAGAAGTATTGAACCGCATCTTTGAACAGTTCTGCATCGGGAAATAATGCCCGCTTTTGCCCCTCCAAAAGTCTGGCTCGGGTAGGCAGGGGAGGTGGGGAGGGATTAGGTGTTTCACGTGAAACATTTCAGGAGAGGCGCGTGGACATCACCTTCTTGATTCGGGGTCTCATCATCGGCTTTTCGATTGCTGCACC
The DNA here is from genome assembly GCA_964518775.1 of uncultured Syntrophaceae bacterium. Lineage (GTDB taxonomy): Bacteria > Desulfobacterota > BSN033 > BSN033 > UBA1163 > JACAEX01. Next base: position 698 of record CAZFJD010000031.1, on the reverse strand, counting down.
TGTTGGTCCCATCAGTGTTTTGGTCATACGCCGCACGTTGGCTCATGGCCAGGTCTTGGGATTCGTCTCAGGTCTCGGTGCTGCCACGGCGGATGCCATGTATGGTTGTATCGCCGCATTCGGGCTCACCTATATTTCAAACATATTGGTAAGCCATCAGGCATGGCTTCGCCTGTTTGGCGGTTTCTTTCTATGCTATCTTGGAATCAAAACCCTCGTCGCCAGACCTGCTGAACGACCTGCTTCTGCCAAGGGAAATGGCCTTATCGGTGCCTATGGCTCAACGCTCCTTCTGACCCTCACAAATCCGATGACCATACTTTCTTTTGGAGCCGTCTTTGCCGGATTTGGGGTAGCAAATTCAAGGGGTAGTTATTTCGATGCGGCATTACTGGTTTTAGGGGTTTTCGTCGGTTCCGGCCTCTGGTGGCTTGTCCTGAGTGGTGGGGTGGGCACCTCTCGGAAAGGACTTAATCCCCGTCGGATGCGGTGGATCAATAGGGTGTCGGGCCTCATCATCATTGCATTCGGTCTGATCGCCCTCTGGGGCCTCAAAGGTAAAATCCTTTAAAGGGGTTTCACGTGAAACACTCCCCTCATATCCTCCTTATCAACCCTTGGATCACAGATTTTGCGGCTTATAATTTTTGGATAAAACCCCTGGGCCTCCTCTCTATCGCCAGTTGCTTAAGGGTGAG
>CAZFJD010000030.1:0-16826 GCA_964518775.1 uncultured Syntrophaceae bacterium | reverse complement strand
TGGGATATAATTTAGAAGATATTGCAACAGGTATAGATGAATATGTCATTTACCAACCTTTGGGGGTCTTCGCCAATATTGCTCCTTTTAACTTCCCATTTATGGTTCCCCTTTGGTACTCCCCATTTGCTTTAGCCACAGGAAATACCTTTATCGTGAAACCTTCTCCGAGAGATCCAATCAGTCAAGTAAAACTCGCTGAACTGGTTGATGAGGCTGGTTTTCCACCAGGGGTCTATAACGTCATTCATGGGGGAGCAGAGGCTGCACAGATTTTGATGGAGCATCCGGATATTAAAGGAATCACTTTCGTTGGTACGACCTCCATAGGAAGAGAAGTTTACAAGAAATGTGGCGAGGCCTGTAAGAGAGCCATTGTCCAAGTGAGCGCGAAGAACTTCCTGTTGGTGATGCCGGATGCTGACATCAATGCAACGATAGCAGCCTTGCTCACATCTTTCTTCGGCAACTCGGGTCAGCGATGCCTCTCGGGAGCCAATCTTGTGATTGTGGGTAAAGACGATGGATTCTATCGAAAGTTTTTAAATACCTTTGTTGAAGCCACCTCTAAAATAAGGGTCGGTTATGGACTTGATGATACGATTCAAATGGGACCGATGCAATCCATAGATGGAAAACAGAGGGTCCTTAAGTATATCGAGATAGGGATTAGAGAGAAGGGAAAACTTCTACTTGATGGCAGAAAACCAACCATTATTGGGGGTTACCCTGATACATGCTTTGTCAACCCAACTATTTTTGAAGATGTGACACCGGACATGACCATTGCCAAGGAGGAGATCTTTGGCCCTGTGGCGAGTGTGATGAGGGTGAAAGATCTTGATGAAGCGATTGAGATGGCAAATAGCAGTAACTTTGGTAATGCCGCTTCGATCTTCACTTCAAACGGCAAAGCTGCCAGAGAATTCCAATACAGGGTTGAATGTGGTAACATCGGAATAAATATCGGGATTGTGGCTCCCATGGCTTTCTTCCCGTTTAGTGGAATGAAAGACTCTTTCTACGGTGTCTTGCACGGACAGGGAAGGGATGCGATCCGTTTCTTCACCGAAAGTAAAGTGGTCATCCAGAGGTGGTTTTAGAGGGAGGAGGTCAAATATCGATGATCGTCAATACATGTTCTGGAGCGATGAGCTTTGCAAAAGAGCTGGAAAATGAATCGGCCAAATTCTATCAAAATTTATCCCAGAAATTCGTCAAGGACAGAGACCTTTTCCTCTCTTTTGCCGAAGAGAATGAGGGCTATGTCACTCAGATTGAGAGAGCCTATTATGGTGTGATTACAGATGCCATCGAAGGATGTTTTGCTTTCAATATCAATACGGAGGATTACGTCTTTAGAACTGAATTGGCAGAGAAGGCAGCCTCCTCAGAAGCCTTGGCCAGAGCAATGGAGATAGAGGAAAAAATCATCAAGTTTTACACCGATGCGGCAGAACAATCAAAATCATTAATGGCCGATGTCCCAAGGGCCTTCAGGTTGGTAGCGAAGAAAAGAACCAACCGTCTGACCATACTCAAGGCGCTTCCTGACAGGAAAGAGGATTAGGCCGATCCCTCTTGAGATCACCCTTTCTTAGATCCTCCTTCTTAAACAGTGAAAGGAGGGGAACGAAATGATCATAGATTTTAAAGGTAGGTATCCCAAGGTGGATCCCACAGCCTTTATCGCTGAGAATGCGATGGTCATCGGAGACGTCGAAATAGGGCCGGGGAGCAATATCTGGTTTAACAGCATCGTCCGGGGCGATCTGAACTATATTCGGATCGGCTCCAACTGCAACATTCAGGACGCCTGTGTCCTTCATGTCGAAAAAGATCTCTATCCACTCTTCCTTGAGGATGAGGTGGTCTTAGGCCACCGAGTGGTGGTTCATGGGTGTAGAATTAGCAAAGGCTCACTGATCGGAATTGGTGCGATCGTATTAAATAATGCGGAGGTCGGCGAGCAATCCATTGTTGGTGCAGGGTCCTTAGTCACACCCAATACGGTGATCCCTCCGAGAACCCTTGCCATGGGAACACCGGCCAAACCCGTTCGTTCCCTTAATGAAAACGATCTTGAAATGATCCGAAATACCCTCCAGGATTATCAAGAATTGAAAAAAATTTATAGCTCTTCCCCCTCACTCCGTCCCTCTCCCCGATGGGGAGAGGGGAAGGGTGAGGGGTCGCTTTAAACTTCTTCAAACATATCTTTAGGCGCGCCGCACGCTGGACAGACCCAACTGTCCGGTAATTTTTCAAAAGGAGTCTTTGGAGGAATATCACCATCAGGATCGCCCTTCTCCGGATCATAGATGTAGCCACATACCTTACATTGCCATTTTCCCATCTCAACCTCCCGTCAGAAAATTCTAAATCCTAATATCGAAATCCGAAACAAATTCAAAATGCCAAAATCCAAATGTCAAATCAATGACAAATGATCAAATGCAAAATTCTTCCTTTTACTATCATTTGGTTTTCATTTGAAATTTGATCTTTGACATTTGACATTGGGTTTTTCTATTTCAGAATTTCGTCGTCGTAGATCTTTTCCAATCTGAACTTATGTCTCGCCTCCTCATTGGCGAGGAAAGTAAACAGTTTTCTTAAATTCTCATCCTTGGCGGATGCCTTCATATCGGTATAAAGTTTAAGAGAATGCTCCTCCATCTTCATTGCCATTCGGAGGACGTCCGCATAAGGCATGTCAGGCCTAAATTCTACTTCTGCCATATAGTCACTGATCTTCAGATTTGGGATCGTCTCAATTCGCGCCTTGGCCACTTTCTCCATGTCGAGTTTTTCTAACAGTTTCCGATGGCCCTCCTCTTCCTTGGCCAGTTCCAAAAACAGATCCTTCGCACCGGAGTATTTGGTCACCCGACTTGCGCTGGTATAAACATTGTAAGCTTTGATCTCTTTATCGATCGCAAACTGAATGACCTCCTTAAATCTCTTCTCGTCCATAGACGCTCCCTTCCGATCCTAAAATTGGTTTCATTTTAAGAGATGAACTTCATCGGGTCAAGATCAAATTGCCGTTTCTCAATCACCCTATCGCCCGATCGCCCTATCACCCAAGTCATCATCGAATTGAGGGGATGGGGAGATCAGGAGACAGGGAGATGTAAAAGATCAATCAGATGTTCCTTCGCAGCAGGCGCATGGAGTTGAGGATAACCAACAGGGAACTCGCTTGATGCATGATCGCTCCCAGGATCATCGTCACCCATCCCTGGGCTGAAAGAAGAACCAATACCGTATTGAAAACGAGGGCAAAAAATAGATTCTCTTTGATCACCCGAAGGGCCTTGCGGGAGAGTCGAATGACGATGGGGATCTTCTCCAATTCGTCTGTCATCAAGGCGATGTCTGCTGTTTCGATGGCGACATCCGTTCCCACTGCTCCCATAGCAATACCGATGTCCGCAGCCGCAAGAGCTGGAGCATCATTCACACCGTCTCCCACCATGGCCACGGTCTGCCCTTTTCTCTTCCACTCCTTCACCCTCACCACCTTCTCTTCAGGAAGAAGTTCTGCTTCGTACCTAACATCCAATTCGTTCCCAATCCGTTGGGCCACATGACGGCTATCGCCGGTGAGCATCCAGATTTCAGTGACCCCTTCCCTCCTGATCTTTTCGATGGTGGTTCTTGCCTTCTCCCTCAATGTATCGGCAATAGAGATGAGGCCCGTGAGGCGATGATCCAAGGAGATGAGAAGTGACGTTATGCCCTCCGATGCTTTTGACCTTAAGAGCCCATCGACCGATTCTGGAATTTCAATCCCTTCGCTTTTCAGCATTTCAGAACGGCCCACAACAATCCTCTTCGCATTCCACTGAGCCCTTACACCTTTCCCTCTGACATCCTCAAAGAATTCGGGGTGAGGAATGCTGAGTCCTAATTCCTCCGCCTTCTCCATGATGGCTCTGCCTAAGGGGTGCTCAGAGCGTTTCTCAGCAATGGCTGCCCAATAAAGCACTTCTTTTTCATTTAATCCATTGAAGGCTCTTAGCTCGACGACTTTAGGTCTCCCTTGGGTAAGGGTTCCCGTCTTATCCAGAAGAAGGGTCTTCAACCTGCCCATCTGCTCGAGAAAGGCTCCTCCCTTGATCAGGATTCCTTGCCGGGCCGCATTTCCAATGGCAGCCACCACCGCCGTGGGCGTGCCAAGGATCAATGCGCACGGGCAGGCCACGATGAGGATGGTGATCGCCCGTATGGCTTCCCCTGTGATGAGAAAGGTGAAGAAGGCAATGACGAAAATGGCAGGGATGAAATATCGTGAGAAACGATCCATCACCCTCTGGATGGGTGATTTCTCTGCCTGAGCTTCTATGATCAATCGTTTGATATGGGCTAACTTTGTATCTTCGGCCACCTGGGTGGCTTCCATCTCAAAGGAGCCCGACTCGTTGAACGTTCCACAGTAGACCTTCTCTCCAACGCCTTTCTCGACCGGAATCGACTCTCCGGTTAAGGTGGATTGATTGATGGACCCACGACCGGCAAGGATGATCCCATCGACAGGGATTCGCTCCCCGGGCTTGACAACGACAATATCCTTCACCTTCACCTTTTCAATAGGAACTTGGACTTCGCTACCCTCCCTCCTCACCCAGGCCATCTTTGGAATGAGATGGATCAGAGAAGCGATTGCGCTCCGAGCCTTTCCAACCGTGTGCCGCTCCAAGAATTCACCTAAGAGCATGATGAAGAGAACCGTTGCAGCCTCACGATAAGCGCCGACCACAGTAGCCGAGATAGCTGCGACGGAGACGAGGGTATCCACGTTCAGATCAGGGATGAGGAGTGTTTTAATCGCACTCTTCAGAATGGGATATCCCCCGACGATCAAGGAGATGATCGAAAAGATCGTTGGGAGTTTAGTAGGACCCAAACCCATCCATTCCAAAATCCAAGAGAAGCCAAGAGTAACCCCAGAGAGAGCCATGAAGACAAAAGGCCTCCGTTCCCTCCAAAAGGCCCGGGTTCTTGCGGCGAAGGTCTCCCTGACAATATAGCCTGGTTTGGTGATGGCCCTTTTAATCCGGTCGGCCTCGACTCGATGGGGGTCATAGTAAACCGTGGCCGAGGAAAGGACATAGCTCACCTCTGCGGAGAGAATGCCCGGAAGGTGCTCCACCGAACGCTCAATATTAAGGGCACAGTCCGCACAGTGAATGTTATCAATGTCGACGATGATCTTCGACTTGCCTTTTAACTTTTCTTCTTCCATCTTTTACTTTGTTTGTCATTCCGAGCTTGACCCGGAATCCAGTGTCTCTGAACTGGATTCCCGCTTTCGCGGGAATGACGGCTTCGGAAATAATGTAAAGAAGTGTTGGACGCACTACGATAGCGCATAGAATTAAAGAATTATTTCTTTCTTTCTATCTGCTATCCGCTATCTGCCTTCTGCATTCTGATTGTCAGTCTCCCCAGCTCCAGATGCCGGTATTGTGGAGACTGTAATATTGATCATTCAATATCTTCTCGTGGAGGGCTTCCTCATTGGCCAAGCGTTTATACATATCCTTTCCACGGGGGTCCCTGGTCAATTCCGCCATTGAGCGATAGTAGGCTTGCGCTTTCTTCTCTTCCCTAATCGCGATCTTCAGGGCGTCCATATCTGTCAGCTGATCTTGACCTTTCGTCGGCTTCTCCACCTTAATGGGAGCTCGTTTCTTAAAGGAGGTTCCCGAATAGATGATCCACTCGCCTTTCTCCTGCAGTGATTCGGAAAGGTCCTTCAATTTCTGGTAGTGGTTCATCTCAAATTCAGAGAGCTGTTGAAACATATCCCTCCCTTTTGAGTTCTTCGTCATCTTTGCAGCCTTTGAGTAGGTTTGATAGGCATTCTTCTCAGCCTCCATCGCCACCTTGATCGCCTTGATATCCTCCCTTGCCGTCCACGGAACCTCTTGCCCGCAGCTCTTGCAAGTGAGTTTCTTCTCCCTTTTGATCACATCCTCCACTCCCTCAAACCCTTCAAGGGTCATATCCGCCTCAGCGCCACAGTGCTGACAGACGTAGGTCTCTTTCACAATCTTTGCCATAATCTCACCTCCTCTCCTCTTCATCTGGCTAAAGCCTCGACCATTTCCCTGCAGAACGCAGGTAAATCATCCGGTTTTCTCGAAGTGATCAAATTTCCATCTCGGACGACTTCCTCATCCACGTAGTTTGCACCCGCATTGACCAAGTCATCCTTGATCGCAAAAAAACCGGTCACCTTCTTCCCCTTCAAAATTCCAGCAGAGACGAGCATCCAGCCTGCATGGCAGATGGCTGCAATCATTTTCCTTTTCTGATGGGCCTCGCGCACAATCCTCACCATCTCCGGATAACGCCTCATCAGATCCGGCGCATACCCTCCAGGGATGACAACCCCATCGTACTTCGACATATCGATCTCTTTTGCCTCTTTATCCGCTTCAATGGGACATCCATACTTCCCAGTGAAGCTCCGGCTACTTCCAGATCCAACCACTGTGACCTCTGCTCCTTCCTCCTTTAATCGATAGTAAGGAACCCAGAGTTCCAGATCCTGATAGAGATTCTCCGCAAGGAGAACCACCTTCTTCCCTTTGAGTCGCATACTTTCTCTCCTTTCAATATTATTCTTAAATTCGAAATTCGAATATCGAAATACGAAACAAATCCTAAATCCAAATGACCAAATTTCCCAAACGATAAGGTTTCGAATTTCGGATTTCGTGCTTAGGATTTATTATTCATTGATAGGCTTATCTCTTTTACTCACCAATCTCGGATCGATATTGCCTGGGCCTCCACAATCTGGAATGTAACAAGTCACATCGCTGAAGGTACAGGTCTGTTTGCAAGAAGGACATCGATCAGGGACTGTATCAGCTCCAAAGGTATAACCGCAATTCGAACACTTCCATTGTGTCATCCGTCTCACCTCCCCTTCCTCCCCTCACCCTTCCCCTCTCACCTCAGGGGGAGAGGGTGGGGGTGAGGGGTTAGTCTTCATACAGATTCAAATCATAACCCAGTTGAATCGCCTTTAAGTTCTCCTTCAGATACGACTTAGCTAAGAACTTTTCTAATTCCATATGAGAGATATCGAGGCCGATCAGACGAAGGAGTCGGCCCAGGGCAATCATATTGCCAAAAATAGCTTGCCCGAACTTCTCAAACCCAATCATTCCAAAAGGAACCTCCTCGTCCGTGCACAGCCCGGTATCGCAAATCGTCTTCCGAGCAATGAGCTGATCTCCCTTTTCATGAAGCCGAACCAGAATATCTGCCTCATCGATCATTGGATTTTGAATGGGACGCCTATCATAAGTGAGGTAAGCACTAATCCGGGTATTCCGAATAGACGAGTCATAGTCAAAGAGAAGGGCCACCTCATAGCCCAATTCTTTCAACGCCATGGCAAGGACATGAGAGATGACCCTCACCGACTGTCCTCCCACCCCTGTAAAGACAATTCGTTTCATTCCATTCTCCCCACTACTGGAAAATTAAAAATGAGGTCCTCTCCATGCGGCGCAATGTTGATATCCTTCGTCAGATCCCTACCCGCAATGTGGCAACGCATCCTCTTTTCACCTTGAAAAAGGGGACTGCTTGAAAGGTCGTAAACCTTCCCTTTATAACCAACATAGATTGGCCTTCCTTCTGCCCCGTCGAAATGTTCGAGCTCCTTAAGGGTGAAAGGTCTTAAGCCTTCCACGGGGATCTCGGGTTTAGCCTCCACCCTCTCCAATGCCTTCGGAACCTCTTCTACTTCTACTCTCGCAATGCCCAATTCATCCTCTGCGAGATGGTCTCTCACCCCCTCCACAATATGAAATCTCTCATCAAACCACTTAAACATCTGATAAGCCGTCTTGAACCCCAGCCTTCTTCCATTTAACTCAATACAGTCACTGATGATATCGACAAAGCTGAACCCTTTCCAATGAAGGGCCTCTCGGATGCACGTCCTAAAATGGTTGAGGTGATAGACCGTTGTCCGAGCATAAAAATAAGGGGCTTGCTGGGTGAGGATGCGATCCAATCGAAGAGGTGAGTAAGGCTCTCCTCTCGGCGAGGTGATCGTCTTTGTCCCTTTGGGTGTTGTAGGTCCAGCTTGACCACCAGTCAATCCATAGATCTCATTATCATTGCAGAAGACGGTAATATCCGGATTTCTTCGGGAGGTGTGCAGCAAATGGTTTCCTCCAATGCTGGCCAAATCTCCATCTCCTGAAAGGACGATCACATTCAAGTCTGGTCTGACGGTCTTGATCGCTTCGGCCGCTGTGAGGGCTCGGCCATGTGGGGTGTGGACCGCATCCAGATTCATGTACCCACCCATCCTCCCAGAGCATCCGATCCCAGAAACCGCAACCGTATCCTGATAATTCCATCCCTCTTCTTTAAGGACCATTGCCACATTCTTCAATACGGCACCGATGCCACAACCTGGACACCAGGTGTGGGGGAAACGTCTCACCTTTAGGAGCTCTTTATAAGAGCGATCAATCATCCTCACGCTCCTTTCAATCGCTCCTCAATCTGACTCCGAATCCATTGGAGTTTGAATCCTCCTCCAAGACAGGGAACTCTCAAGACCTTTCTACTGACGGCCCATTCAGCCCAGCTCGCATACTGCCCATCGCTGCCTTCCACCACAATGATGTGCTGGTAAGACTGGCTCACCTCTTTTAACTCTTTTTCAAGAATGGGATAAATTCGAATCGGCCTGAAAATGGAGAATTGCTCTCTTAACGACGAAATGATCCTCGAAGTGATGCCAAAGGCAATGAGGAGGACAGAGGAGTTCCGACAGGGAAGGTATTCGAAAAGGGGGTAATTCTCAGCGACGCGAAGATGACGATCCTTCAATTCTGTAAGCCACTCTCTATAGATTACCGGATCATTCGTTTTAACGTTCCCTAATTTATCGTGAGCAGTTCCGGTGAAGAGCCTCTGGCCTCTTCCCAAAGGTTCTTTTGAGCGGGGAACCCCTTCGACTTCAATTGCCTCCAAATCCGCAATTTCGTAGAAGTGAGAGAGGAAGGCATCTGAAAGAAGAATGATAGGGGAGAGGGATTCCTCAGCTGCATCAAAGGCCGTAACAGTCAAGCGAAAAGACTCTTCCACAGAGTTTGGATAGAAGGCAATGGGGTAATAATCACCAGCGCTTCCTCCCTTAATCTGAAGCAGATCGGATTGAGCAGGTTGTGTTGGCATCCCTGTGGATGGACCAACTCTCATCGAGTTAACAAAGACGCACGGAGCCTCCACGACATGGCCCCATCCGAGGGCCTCTTGCATGAGGGTGAAGCCTGGTCCAGAAGTGGCAGTAAAGGCTTTGGCACCAGCCAATGAGGCCGAGATGGTTGCAATGGCTGCTGCGATCTCGTCCTCCGCCTGAAGGAATCGAAAATTCGGTTCCTCCTCCGCATAGGCCGCAGCCTGTTGAAGAATCTCAGAGGTTGGACTGATGGGGTAACCAGCAAAGTAAGTGGCACCGGCCTTAATCGCTCCTTGAAAGATGGCTTCATTGCCAGAGATAAGTCGTCTCATCACCTGCTCCCTTGCTGGTCCATCACCTCAATGGCAATGTCTGGACAATACCGTTCACATTGATAACATCGGATGCAGCCATCTTTCTCCATGATCTCATTCCTCTCGAGAGAGAGGACTTGAACCGGGCAGACCTCAACACAGAGAAGACATCGTTTACAGTAAATCTCATTCCATGCCACATTGAGCCTGGGCTTCATTGATCCTTAACGAGCCTCCTTCCAGCCTCAAAAGCTTGCTGAATTACCTCCGGATGCTTCAGAATATCGCCTTGGGCATCAATCCCTCGAAGGACTAATTCACCAACATATTCCGCATTAAGAACATCGAAAAAATATTTTGCAGTGAGGATCGCTCCCTCAAAAACTCGTTGCCCCTTCGTGGCCCCCACGGAGATAAGGAAACCTTTTCTCCTCTTCCCGTCTTTTCCTAAGGACGGATTTTTGAGGAGATACTTCCTTGACCAGAGGGCCTGGCACCGATCCACCAGGGCTTTCGCCCAAGCCGTGACGCCATAAAAAAAGATCGGCGAGGCGAGAATGACGATATCCGCCTCCAACAATTTTGGATAGATCTTCTGCATATCGTCAAGAATGACGCACTCACCGGTTTGATCACATCCGTGACATTCTTTACAGGGGGTGATGGTAAAGTCCGTGAGATGAAGACGCTCCACCTCTGCCCCTTCCTTCTCCGCGCCTTTCAAAGCCTCTTCCAAAAGGGTATCCGTATTACCCCTTCTTCTTGGACTTCCAAAAATTCCAAGTACCTTCATATAAAATCCGAATATCTAAATCCAAAATTCGAAACAATTACTAATGACCAAAATTATGATAACCGAAACAGTTTTGAGCATTTGAAAATTCGAATTTTGAGTTTGTTTCGTGCTTCGGATTTCGTGGTTTCGAATTTAGAATGTTTCATTTTCATAGTCTAAAATTGGATCGAACCAAGCTCTCTTAACCCATCCAATTGAGGCTTCTCGATCCCCTTATGTTGGATCAACACCTTGAAGACCTCGCCCATTCCAGCCTCTGGTTCAATCAGATGCTTTAATGAAAGTCTCAACCTTAATCCATCTATTTCAGAGAGTTCTCTCTGCAGAGACTCCATCTCCTGAAGAATACCCAACCCGATGAGGAAGCGATATTGAGAGACAAGACCCGTGAAATGAAGGTCAATCTCCTCCCCTTTCTTAATCAGACTGGTGAAGTTGACATGCGAGCTCATATCCTGTTCGCCCAATCTTTCAAAAGGATTTTCTGAGGTCTGATGGCGATAATAACAGAGAAGTGTTCCGTCCCTGCGAAATGGGGCATAGAGCTCTTCAGCAAGGTGGCCGTAGTCAATCGTCAGGGCAAACCCTTTCTTCAGCGATCGACCCACCTTCTCCATCCAATCCAAGGCCTCCAAATTTACTTCTGCCTTCTGGCCCTCCTCCAAAGTCACATTCATCGATCTGAGATAATCGGAAATCTTTGGATCAGAAGGTTCTCCCAGTTCCTCCTTCAATTGGCCGTTTTCTTGACTGACGTAGATCTCTTTCAAATCACCTTGGTCAAGGACTACGCGATGTACAGGAAAGGAATCGACGAGTTCATTAGAGAGGAAACAACCTTGGATCCTAAGTTTCTCATCTCCGAACTCCTCGGGATTCAACCAGAAGACCTTTCCTTCTCCCTCCTGTTCCGAAAGTTTCTCTTTCTGCTCCCTCAAAAAATTGGGCGCAGTCTCGATGAGGTGGTAACGGAGACGTTTGTAGAAAGTTTGGGAATGTCTCTTCGCCCAATCCAAGACATCCATGCATAGAAAGCCTCGACCTCCTCCCATCTCAACGACATCGAAGGTCTCGCTTCCCAAGACCTCTGCCATCTCGGAGAGTTGTTTGGCGATCAGGTGTCCAAAAATGGGGTGGACACAAGGACTGGTATAATAATCCCCAGCCCTTCCGATCCCCGTTCTCTCTGATCGGTAATATCCAAACTCTGGGTGGTATAGGCACCATTCCATAAATTGAGAAAAAGGAATAGGACCCCTCTCTTCAATTTGAGAGAGAGCAAAGGCTCTCAATCCTTTCTCTTCTACCATACAGACTCAATCACATCTGCGGCGTCTCATCGGACCCTCTTCCATGGCCTCATGGACCCAATTGAGCGCAGCAATCATTTTAGGGAATCCAATGGTGGTCAAGCCCAGAAGGACTGCATGTCGAATCTCTTCAGGAGAGATTCCGATGGCCATGGCCCTACGGGTATGAGATTTGACAGCACCGTCCGACTGGGACCCGATCGCTATCCCCAGCTTGATCAACCTGCGTGTCCTCTCATCCAGAGGCCCAGAGGCATGACATTTTTTTGCGAGTTTATCATACTCCTTTTCGATCTTCCGAAATTCTTTCTTGAACCGCTCGTAGGAAAATGGCAAATGTTCCACCTTACCCAACCTCTTCTTTCCCATCTTCTCCCCCCTTCCTCCTCACCCTAAGGTCACCGTATACTTGTTCACCATATGGTGAGGAAAGTAAGATTCCTTTGCTTTTCTCAGTCCCTCTTCACCCAGATCCTGTTCCCGGTTGACATAGGTATACCCCGACCATTCATTTTCCAAAAATGCCTGATTGATTGTTGGATAGAGGCCATCAAACGTGGAGTTAGCCTTTTCAATATGAATGACGACCGTATCTCGATTGAGTGATTCTCCAAGGGTAAATGCCTCTAACTTTCCATTTATCAGAATAGCTCCACCTTTCACCCCTAATGCTTCAAAATGGGTAAAGGCTTCAAGGATGGCAATGGATTCGTTGAACAAACCAGGGATTGCTTCACAATGGCGGAGGTCGCACCACTCGGCCTCTAATCGGAGGCATTCTGAGATCCGTTCTTTAGTGAGCGGGATGTATTGATAGGAATACTTATCCTTAAACTGTTTGATGTGATTTCTCTTGCGATGATATTTTCTACCCTGCAATGTCATTAAATCTTCCATCAGGTAGACATAATCGCTTTGGGCTCGATCAAGCTCCGCCACAAAACCTTCTCTTTTCCAATCCATCTGGCTGATCATACCCTCAGGAACTCGGCCGATTTTGGGGAGAACTTCCCTCCCCTGGAGAAACTGAAGCAGAATCCGACAGCATTCTACCATATCTCCATCTCCAATGGGCGGGAAGAAGAAGGAGTCTCTTCCTTGATCGGATAAGAGACAGAGGAATTTCTTAAGACGGCTGATCTTTAACTGGTAGGCATCTCGCCAGATGAAGAGATTGGTAAAGGTGAATTCTGAAATGAGAGGAGGAAAGAGGTTGAAGAGAGCACCGAAGAGAGGTTTCTCTTCGAGGGATAAATCCTTAAACTGGGGAAATTCTGGAACATTCCTCCATAGATCCTCCATGATATAGCAGCTCCTTTTCTCATTCTTACCTACTTTGCTTGCCGGGTCAAATGGCTGACCATGGTGCAGACCTCTTCGATCTTGAAGGGCTTATAGACAAAACCATAAACACCTAAATCGATCGCCTCCTTCAGGAAGGCATCTCCTCTCTCTGAGACAATAAGAAGGATTCGCGGTCGGTGGGCTCTTCGAATGTCGAGGAGGAGGTCTTTTTCTCTGACCCCTGGGGTTTCAATGTTTAAGATAAAAACGTCGAAAGTATCCTCTGAAAGATAGGGCTTGATTTGCGACCCATTGTCCAAGGTCACCACATAGTGCCCTTCCTTTTCCAGACATTCTCTTAAATAACCTCGGTTAGCAAGATCATGATCAACGATGCAGACTTTACCCCTCATCATCCATCCCCTTCCAAAATCAAATGATTATCGATCCTTTGGAAAGGGATTTCACCGATTCTGCTCGAGTCGATTCTCCAGAATCACCTGGTCAACGATTTCACCGCAGAAGATACATCGCCATCCGAAAAACTCTTCACAGATACCATAGAATTTTTCGAATATCATGATCCCGCCGCAACGATGACACTTCATAACGACCCTCCGATCAATGAATCACCTGTCTGGCGACACGCAAGACAAAAACTTAAAAGCAAATTTCATACCAAAACAGAGCTTTTGTCAGAGAGCCTTAAAATCGTGGAGTTTTTGTGTGATGAGAAAGGAGGTTAAATATAATGATTCCGGCAGGCTATGTCCATTTTTAGATCATGATTTCGTAAGATTTACTCACCAAATTAAAAAAACTTATAAATTTTAAAAAGTTATCTATATGTCCATTTTTAGACATATATGTATCAATTTGGTGCCTTGACCAATCCAAAACGCCTCATCTTACCGTAAAGGGTTGACCGGTTGATCTTAAGCCTTTTTGCTGCCTGATGTTTATTCCAGTTGGTCTCCTCAAGGGTCTTCATAATTAGATCCTTTTCATGATCCTCAAGAGAAACGAGTTGCGATCCTGGCAATGACTGTTGGACAAGGTACTGAGGAAGGTCTTTCAGCAAGATCTTCTCCTTTTTGGAAACGATGATCGCATGTTCGACCACATTCTCCAATTCACGGACATTTCCAGGCCATGAGTGGCCGAGCAGAATCTCCATGACTTCAGGAGAAATACCTGTGACTTCCTTTCTCTTCTCTTGAGTAAGTTTCTGTAGAAAATGGGATGCCAGAAGCGGAATATCATCCTTCCTCTCACGCAGTGGTGGCACGAAGATGGGGATGACATTGAGGCGATAATAAAGATCTTCTCGGAACGTACCCTTCTTGATCTCCTCCATCAGATTTTTGTTCGTGGCTGCAATCACCCTGACATCAACCTCCAGGGTCTCTTCTCCGCCTACCCTCTCGAACCGATGATCCTGGAGGACCCGCAGAAGGAGGATCTGCGTAGGCGGCGAAACCTCTCCGATCTCATCGAGGAAGATCGTCCCTCCATGGGCCAGTTCAAATCGGCCGATCTTTCGGCGAATGGCACCGGTAAAAGAACCCTTCTCATGGCCGAAGAGTTCACTCTCTAAGAGGTTCTGAGAATAGGCCGAACAGTTGGCCACGATAAAAGGCTTATCCTTTCGATGGCTATTAAAATGGATCGCTCTCGCAATCAACTCCTTTCCTGTTCCGCTTTCGCCTTGAATGAGAACCGTTGAATCGGTGTTTGAGATGTCTGAAATCAACTCATAGATGGCTTGCATCCCAATATTCTTCCCAAGGATATTTCCGAAGCTGTAACGTTTCTCCAGAGCTTGAGCGAGGAGGATATTCTTATCCTTCTCCTTCTTGAGCTGGTCATGGAGATCTTTAATCCGGAGCATCACCCTGACCTTGGCTAACAACTCCTCATTGACAAAGGGTTTGGTCAGATAATCATCCGCGCCAAGGTTCAGGCCGTCGATTTTATCTTGAAGGCTTGATCGAACCGTGAGGATGATCACCGGGATAAATTTCATCTTCTCATCCTCTTTGATCTTTCGGCAGATATCTCTCCCATCCTCATCGCCCAGCATCACGTCAAGAAGGATCAAATCGACGGGCGTTTCGACCCCGGAAGAGCTCTGTCTCTCCGCCTCCAAGAACCTCATGGCCTCAGATCCGGAGAAGGCAGGAAAAACTTTATACCCCTCCAATTCAAGAAGGGCACTGATCATCTCAACCGTGTCCTTCTCATCATCGACCACCAGGATTCTTTTGGCCTCTTGATACTCCATCTGTATTTCCGGCTAATTGCCCATGACGGCTATGCCACCCCTGCGTGCGGCAAGCAGGAACTGTGAAAAGGGTCTATGCTGAAAATTTTGTAGCCCAATGACGTAACCTTTCAACTAAACTGGCATCTTTACCCTACCCTTTTGACCAAAAACTTTTATATATATAATGATTCTTCAAGAGAAAAGCAATATGACTTTAGGTAATTCCTCAGTCTTTGTTTGAACTTGTAACGATTCCAGCTCCCGTAACTCAGAAAGTGTGAAAAAATTGCTTTAAGTTTAGAAGGCGGGGAGGGATATCGACCGCATTTGTAAAACTTTGGATATATTCCTGCCCCCCTGAAGTCCCAATTTTTCACATCTTCTGAGGGATTACGGCTTTAGACATTGATGTTTTTAAAACAACGGGGTAAATTGGTTCCATGGAGAGTTATGAAATTCTTCCAAGACTAAGAAGAGGGAGGGTGCTCACTCCGGGTTATTTCGGTTGCCTCGAAGGAATTCCGAGCCTTAATATCACCAATGGCTGTCTCTTTCGATGCACTTATTGTTATGCCCGTGGATATAGTCAAGCTCCTTCACCAGGACAGGTGCATCTCTATGTCAACCTGCCAACTCTTTTAGAGGAGGAATTATCGAGAAAAAAGGTCATTCCTCAATGGGTGATCCTTAATACCTCGTCAGACTGCTTCCAATCCCATCCCGATATTCTCCATATTAGCTGTGAAACGATTCGAATCCTATTGGATCATGGTATTGGAATCTCTTTTCTAACGAAAGGGGTGATCCCTCAGCAATGCCTTGAGCTCTTCAGAAGAACCCCAAAGAAGATCTTGGCCCAGGTGGGACTGGTCTCCCTTTCCGAGAGATACTGGGAAGGGTATGAACCCTATACCCCGTCACCGGAAGAGAGGGTGCAGAATATCCAGAAACTGAGAGAGATCGGGATTGCCGCAGAGATCAGGATCGATCCCATTATCCCTTTTATTACAGATACAGAAGACGAGTTGGTGAATCTATTCAAACAGCTAAAGGATAAAAACGTGAAGAGGGTAACTCTCAGCTATCTCCACCTCCGGCCCGCCATTCAGAGACAATTGATCAAAGAACTTTCTCCCCTTCATCGAAGCCTCATAGAATCCTGTTTTAGAGCCCAGGAGTGGAAGGCGGTCGGCTCTTCGACAAAGACGAAGCTGCTTCCGAAGAGTATCCGTGAGAAGGGTTATCAGAGGATCAAAGAGATTGCTGAAGAATTCGGAATCACTGCATCGATCTGTCAGTGCAAAAATCCAGACCTGAAAGGAGATCTTTGTAGCTCGGGAAGAGCCAAAGCAGCCATACGAGTAAGGACACCGATACAACTTCCACTATTTCAATGCTAAGAGGTTTTAAATTCCAAATTACAAATCCCAAATAAACTCCAAACCCCAATTTCAAATGGCCCAAACGATTCTGATTTCAGGTTTAAAATTTAACACCTAAGATTTTTCAATCTGCTATCTGCCATCTGCAATCTGCTTTCTAAAATCAGCTTGTCTGGCAGGGTGGGATCTTTTCAATAAGCTTCTTCATTCTTGCCGGTGTGAGTTCTTCTTTTATTTTCCAATCC
>CAZFJD010000029.1:0-16894 GCA_964518775.1 uncultured Syntrophaceae bacterium | reverse complement strand
ATGATGTCCTGAATGTCTTTCCAACGGGGGCAGAGGGAATCTGGACCAAAAAGTCTCTGAAGCGGGTTGGGATTTCCTTTGATCTTTTTAAAGAAGAGGAAGTAGAAGATGTAGACGAGGGTTGCCCCGAAGTAGCCGAAGGTAATGGCTGCACAGATCCGATGGATCAATCCCGCCATTCTTGCCCCTCCAAGAAAATGCATCAATCCGCTGGCCCATGGGGCATGGGAGAATTTCAATGGGAGTCCAGTCAAGACAAGACCGATAAAGGTGACCATCATCGTAAAATGGAGGACGATGTCAAAGGCACTGAACCGACGGAAAATCTGCCCTGCCTCATCCGGCCTCACGTGTTGCGGAAAGAAGACTCCTTTAGTCCTCAATTCCCTCTTCTCCCAGAAGTCCTTCCGCCACCAGAGGAAGGTATGGATCCAGAAGACCCCGAAAACCGATACGAGAAGCCCTGTCATAATGACGAAGACCGCATACAGTACTGGTTCTCTCTCTGGGTCATTATGCGTGGCATGAGGGAGCCACTGGACGAAGTTGACGTTCGCTCTTGGGTGACACTTTCCACAGGTCTCTACAAGACGCTGGTTAGAGATAAGAGATTTGGGATTATCAGGTGGAAGGATGCTGTGGAAACCATGACAGTCAGCACAACCCGCGACCAGGGTGGGATAACCTAACATTTCAACCTTTCCGTGGTAACTTTCGTAATAGGTCTGGGTGGCGATGAGGAAGACCCTGTTTCGTTCCATCATCTCCTTATCCGCATGGCACTTCTGGCAGACTTCTGTGTGGAACTCCTTGCGAAACTGGACCACTTTTGGTTCATCGCCCTTTAGTATGGGAATCTTATGAAGACCATGGCAATCGTTGCACGTCGCAGAGTCTGGGTTTCCTGCGAGGACGGATTTGCCATGAACGCTTTCTGCATAACCATCGTCGGAGTGGCAGGTCGTACACTTCTGGATCACTCGCGTCTTATCCCCTTTCCATGGGGTCATCTCATGGATCTCTTTATGACAGTCCTTGCATTGCACCTCATTGATGAAGTGGGCGCTTGCATAATGCTCCGCCCCCTCCTTCTTATGGCACCGATGGCAGGTCACCGGCTCGGCATGAATCCTCGCCCCTTTTGCTTTCACATGGGCTTTGACATCCGTAATATCCCAGTGACAACTGTTGCAAGAATTGGCTCCATGAACAGACTGAGCAAATTTCCTCTCGCTGATCTTCTTGTGGCAACCCAAACATTCCGAGTTGTCGATGCACTCATAACAATATTCCCGACCCTTGATGATGAACTTCTCGCCTTTCTTTAAAGATTCAGGAGCGGAGGCCTTGATCGCCCCCTCTTTTTTAGGGCTCTCTTTTTCAGGAGCGGGCTTCGCAGCCCAAAGAGAGTTAGAGTTCAAAAATAGAAGAGAAAAGAGAAGGGAAAGAATGAAGATTGAAATTTTGGATTTAGATCTCATGGTTCCCCCCTATCCGGAAGAGTGACGGCAAAAAATACCTCCTTATCTTTTATTAAGATATCGAATAAATTTGGTTTTAAGGATTATAATAAGGAGGAAGAACGTGATTTTTTTAACACAATGAAAATTTGAAGTCAATAGACTTTTAATAGAGAGAACGCCCCTTGACAATTCATGAAAAAACATTATTTTTTAGGGTTGGGTGACAGATATGCCGACTTATGAGTACAGGGCCGTCGATCCGGCCAAGAGTTGCAACCACTGCAGATCAGGCTTTGAGGTCATTCAGAGAATGACCGAACCTGCCCTGACGGCCTGTCCTCAATGTAAGAATCCCATCTGCCGTGTTATCTTCGCACCCACAGTGGTCATCAAAGGAAGTCCGATTACGGAGACGGATCGAAAGATCAAGGAGTATGAAAAAGAGGGAAAATGGAGCCATGCCGCTGAATTGGCGGATAAAGAGGCAGAGAAGACAAAGAGAGAAGATCTAAAGAGTCGTGCCTTGGAGAATTACAAGAAAGCAGGATATAATTTCGATAAATATGACACCTAAACCCCGCCTAAAACGGAATGTCAAATTTCAAAATCCAAAGTTCAAGTTTTGTCAATTCTTTTGACATTTGGGCTTTCAGCATTTATTTGACATTTGAGCTTTGACATTTGGAATTGACTTATCGATGATTACCCTTAGCCACGTTCAGAAGTCCTTTGGAAGTAAGGTCCTCTTTAAGGACTGCTCCCTTCAGATCGGAGTGAGGGATCGAGTCGGTCTCATCGGTCCTAATGGCTCTGGAAAGACGACCCTCTTCAGAATGATCATGGAAGAAGAGCCAATCGATGAAGGAGAAATCCGTGTTGCCAAGGCAGTGAGGATCGGCTGCCTCCCCCAGGAGGTCATCTCCTTCACAGGAAATACGGTTCTCGGTGAGGTTTTGAAAAGCGCGGCCGCAGTCACATCCCTTCAGGACAAGATGAGGATCTTAGAAGAGGAATTGTCCTCTATGGATGATCCAAAAGAGCAGGAGAGATTGGCCAAAGAGTATGGAAGGCTTCAGGAGCGATACACAATTCTCGGTGGATATGGCTTAGAAGCGGAGGCCAAAACGATTCTCAAGGGATTGGGATTTAAGGAGAAGGATTTTGAAAGGCCAACGGGTGAACTGAGCGGAGGCTGGCTCATGCGAATATGCCTGGCAAAGATCCTCCTTCAGTCCCCAGACCTCCTTCTTCTTGATGAGCCGACCAACCACTTAGACTTGGAAGCCTTGATCTGGTTGGAGGAATTCCTCCTCAACTACCCAGGGGCCATGGTCATCGTCTCCCACGACCGGGTCTTTCTCAACCACCTCATCGATCGGATTGCAGAGATCGAGGCTCAAAAGATCGACCTCTACTACGGCGACTATGACCACTACTTGGAGGAGAAAGAGGCCCGGAGAGAGATCATCGAGGCCACCTATAAAACCCAACAGAAGAAGATCGAACAGACCGAAAGGTTCATTGAACGATTCCGAGCGAAGAACACTAAATCCCGGCAGGTTCAGAGTCGGATCAAGATGCTTGAAAAGTTGGAGCGGATCGAACTCCCAAAAGAGAAGAAGGAGGTTCGATTCCGCTTCCCTGCTCCTCTACGAAGTGGTCATAAAGTCATTGAGGTGAGAAACCTCCACAAGTCTTATGGTGACATCCGGGTCTATAAAGGAATCGATCTCACACTCAATCGAGGCGATAAAGCAGCCTTGGTTGGCCCAAACGGAGCGGGTAAATCGACACTCCTCAAGATCTTGGCTGGAGTTCTCGATTTTGAGAAAGGGGAAGTCGAATTGGGAAAGAATGTGACCCGAGCTTACTTCGCCCAGTACCAACTCGACCTTCTCAACCCTGAAAATACTGTCTTTGAGGAAATACTCTCCATTGCCACGGAGGAAAGCCAGACAGAACTGCGGACTTTACTCGGCACGTTTCTCTTCAGTGGAGAGGATATTGAAAAGAAGGTTTCCGTACTGAGCGGCGGTGAGAAGAGTCGTCTGATCCTGGCAAAGATGCTCCTCAAACCTGCCAACTTCCTTCTTTTAGATGAACCGACCAGTCATCTCGATATTCCTTCGCGAAATGTCTTGGAGGTGGCCTTGAGGCAATTTCAGGGGACGATCTGCCTGATCACTCATGACCGTCATCTGATCAACCAGATCGCCAATAAGGTGATCGAAATCGATCATGGAGTCCCTCAGCTCTTTTTGGGCAATTATGATGACTACCTATATAAAAAACAGCAAATTCAATTGGAAGAAGTCCAGAAAAATGTAGGGGCGATTCAGGAATCGCACACCAGGTTCTTAAAAAAGAAGCCCTCTTACAGGACGAAGGAGGAGAAGCGAAAAAAGGCTCAGGAGATCGATCAATTTCGGAAACAACTCTCCAGTCTCGAAAAAAGGTTTCAAGAGGTTGAAAAATCTCTACATGAAGCCACAAAGACATTGGATCATTTAAATCAGAAGCTTTCCGATCCCAACCTCTACCTAAATCAGAAAGAGACTTTCGAGACCATTGAGACCCACAAACGGGTGAAAGAACAGGTAAAAGAACTGACCCAATCCTGGGAATTCCTCGCCTTAGAACTGGAAGAGATGAAGAGGATGAATCTAATGTCAAATCCCAAAGGGTAGTATTCCAATTAAAAAATAATTCAAAACTTAGGCAATTTAGCTCTCATCATAATAGAATTGCCTATTTCGTCCCGCAATCCTTGATTTCTTAGTTTTGACAAAACCGCATGTTTGTAGGTGACGTCCTAAAAAAGGAAAGAGGATCATAGATTAGATTGAAAAGAGTTTTGATACTTCGACGGCGCCAAACTCCGCCCTTTAGGGTGGAGATGAAAGCGCCGCCCAGTATCAACCCTGAGCAAACCTCAGGCTTTAGCCTGGGGAAAGTCGAAGGGTTGATTTTTCGCTACTGGTTGCAACAGTGTTAAATCTTAAATTGAGAATTTAGAAAGAAATGACTCACCTTGCAGAGGTTAACCTGGGCAAATTCTTTTTCATTTCATTTTTTCAATAAAGGCTCTTGCAGCCTTAATTGCATCCTTAACAATATCCACATCATGCAAGAGGGCTCTGTAATAGCCCGCTATGTGGAGTTGATCATAAAGTCTCTCAAATTCTCTCACAAGTTTCCCATTACGCACTGTTAAATATTTCTTTAATGCCTTTCTATAACCATCAACAGATCTCGGGAGTTCTTTTTTGCTTAAACCTCTGCTCAATAAACATTCATCTATTGCCTTTAATACTGCAAGATAAGCCGTAGCACAGGCCTCCTGAACAGGTTTGACATCTGCATAGGCATTATCTTCAATAGGAGCAGATTTAAGGATCTCTTGTGCATTGTGCAAATATCGCATTGCCTCTTTCATTTCAATAGATCCCTTTGAATTTAAATAAATCACATTTCAAATTAATTGTCAACAATTGGCCAGAGATACAATCGATGATGTTTGACACGGTCTCATAAAAAGTGTAGATTTCCGTTGGTAAATTGATACAAGAAAAAGAAGGGGGATTTTTCATGATGAAGGTTTTGGCATTGAACGGGAGTTTTCGAAAGAACGGGAACACGGAGATTCTTTTGAAACAAGCCTTGATGGGTGCAGAATCGGAAGGTGCGCAAGTAGAAATTCTCAGGCTGACGGATTATAAGATTGGACCCTGTCGAGGATGTGGTCTCTGTCTGTTTCGGGAAAATGTCTGTCAAGTAAAAGACGATGATGTGAGCTTCATCTTTTCCAAAGTGGCTGAGTGCGACGGGCTCATTCTGGGTTCGCCGTGTTATTTCCTCGAATTGACCGCCGTGATCAAACAACTGATCGACCGGTGTTGGATCCTGGGCCACCAGATTGGCAAAATTAAAAGGCCGGCGACTGTCATCATTCCCTATGCTACGCGCGGTTGGATCCCCTATATTTCTGTTCAGTCCAACCTCCTACTGAATCTGATGGGCTTGACCAAAATCAACGAGACCGCCATTTGTACTCAAGGGATATCCGAAGTCGTGTTAGATCAGGAGGCAATGGATCTAGCCTATCATATGGGCAGAGAAATCGCTCTCGCCATCCGCGAGAAGGATTTAACCTATAAGGGGGAAGAGGGCGTTTGTCCTTCCTGCCACGATTGGCTTGTGCGAATATTAAAAGACCGGGAGACCATAGAATGTCCCACGTGCGGGGTTCGCGGAAAGCTGAGTATGGTAGGTAGAAAGATCCGCGTAAAATTTGAGGAGAAAGCTTGGGCGAAAAATCGGTTTCGTCCGGAGGTTCTGTACAATCATTATACCTATCATATTGCACCGTCAAAAGACTATTTTTTGCGGACGAAAGAGGAGAGAAAAAGTAAATCTAAGAAATATCAGGAGTATCTGCCAGGTTAAGGAGATGAAGCAATGGCTCAATATTTTGTAAAGCTGCGGTATTATCCGGGAGATGCCTTACAAGAGATTAATGAAGGCGATTTGAAAAGCCTTGCGCAGAAATTTGGGGTACAAATTTCTTACGAGAAGACAGAGAATCGGCAGATGAAAGAGGGGCTCCTGATGGAGAACACCTTGGATAAACGGATTGAAGATATCTCGCAGGAAGTGATTACGGTATCAGGCGATCGAGAGGGGAAATTTTCGAATTGTATCCGGGCGCTCTATAAAAAATACAGGTGCCCTCGAACTGTATACAGTCTGTTAGGTAGTAATGAGGCCGGCGAGAAGGTTGCGAAAGGATTGATGGATACCTACGGTGGATGGTGATGGTTAAGAGTCAAAGAGGAAGGGTTTCTTTAGGTGTAGATCAGGAGGCCTTTGACCGGCAAGTGCCCTGCAAGCCCCGCCTTGTAGGCGGGGTCAAGGGGCACAATATGAATGAAATTTCCTTGGCTCGCATTCTGCTCGCCACTGCGTGCCCGGGAAGCCGCGCCCTCTGGGCGGCGAGCTTCACAAATTGGGGGCCGATCTCTTCTTCGGGAGCCATTCTACTATATTCTTCTTCGAGCAGATCAAGACAAAAATCTCTAAAGGCACGAAGATGCTGCCTTCTATTCTCTTCGCCCTCGATCGAGTCAAACCATTCCTTTACCCGATTTCTGATCTCCATCTTCACAACCCCATCTCTTGACTTTCACAGAAAAGGGGTTGAAGGGCGGAAGCCTGAAGCCCGCCCCTCTATTCTTTTAATAGGCTGGCGGAGCTGGTGGTGGATAAGGCGGTTCCTTCTTGGGTTTCTCAGCCACAACCGCCTCAGTCGTGATCAGAAGGGAGGCCACACTGGCTGCGTTCTGGAGCGCAAGCCTCACCACCTTTGTCGGATCGATGATGCCAGCTTCGATCATATCCGCATACTCTTCCTTATCTGCATCGAATCCAAAAGCTCCCTTCTCCTGTTTCACCTTCTCGGCCACCACGGATCCTTCCTGGCCCGCATTCTCGGCAATTTGGCGAAGGGGTTCCTCAAGGGCCTTCTGGATGATGTCGACTCCCGTCTGCCGATCACCCTCCAGTTTCATCTTCTTTAACACCGGCAGGCATCTCAAATAAGCCACCCCACCACCAGCGACAATACCTTCTTCCACTGCTGCTCGGGTGGCATTAAGCGCGTCCTCAACCCGCGCCTTCTTCTCCTTCATCTCAGTCTCAGTGGCCGCGCCCACTTTAATAACGGCAACGCCTCCTGCCAATTTCGCCAATCGCTCTTGCAGTTTCTCCTTGTCATAGTCGGAAGTGGTGTCTTCGATCTGGACACGGATCTGTTTGATCCGGCCTTCGATGGCAGAGGATTCACCCGCTCCTTCAACAATGGTCGTATTATCTTTATCGATGACCACCTTCTTCGCTTTTCCCAGATCCTCCAGCCTCATCTTTTCGAGTTTGATTCCAACATCCTCGAAAATCGCCTTGCCTCCGGTGAGGACGGCGATGTCCTCTAACATGGCCTTTCTTCGATCTCCAAAACCAGGGGCTTTGACCGCAGCACACTTCAATGTTCCGCGGAGTTTGTTCACCACCAGAGTCGCCAGAGCCTCTCCTTCTATATCCTCAGCGACAATGAGAATGGGCTTTCCAGTTTTAGCCACCTGCTCCAAAATGGGAAGAAGCTCTTTCATGTTAGAGATCTTCTTCTCAAAAAGAAGAATAAGAGGATCTTCGAGCACCGCCTCCATCTTTTCTGGGTCCGTGACGAAATACGGAGAGAGGTAACCCCGATCGAATTGCATCCCTTCTACAATGTCGAGGCTGGTCTCCATGGCCTTGGCTTCTTCGACAGTGATCACGCCTTCTTTTCCCACCTTGCTCATGGCCTCGGCAATGATCTTTCCAATCGTCGGATCATTATTGGCGGAGATCGTCCCTACCTGAGAGATCTCCTTCTCTTCCTTGACAGGCTTGGAGAGTTTTTTTAACTCCTTGACCACCTCTTCAACAGCTGTGTCAATCCCCCTTTTGATATCCATGGGATTGGCCCCTGCGGCCACTATCTTATAGCCCTCACGGCAGATCGCTTGAGCAAGAACAGTGGCTGTGGTCGTTCCATCGCCAGCCGCATCCGAAGTTTTGCTGGCCACCTCCTTCACCATTTTGGCACCCATATTCTGAAAATGATCTTCCAGTTCGATCTCCTTGGCAACGGTGACCCCATCCTTCGTGACCGTGGGAGAGCCGAAAGATTTCTCCAAAACCACATTCCTCCCTCTGGGTCCTAAAGTCACCTTCACCACATCTGCCAGGATATTGACCCCTTCCAAAATCCCATTTCTCGCCTCCTGATCAAACTTCAATTCCTTTGCCATGAGAATCCTCCTTTCTTTTCAATCAACTATCTTTCAATGATGGCAAGAACATCATCCTCCCTCATCATCAGATGTTCTTCTCCATCGATCTTTATCTCAGTCCCTCCGTACTTAGCAAAAAGAATTCGATCCCCCTTCTTCACCTCCATAGGAATCTTTGTCCCATCTTCCTTGATCTTCCCGTCGCCGACGGCAACCACTCTTCCTTCGATAGGCTTCTCCTTTGCAGTGTCAGGGATGATAATCCCCCCTTTTGTCTTCTCCTCTTCCTCCAATCTTTTCACGATGATCCGATCATGAAGCGGCCTCACCTTCATAAAAACATACCCCCTTTCCCAGAGAAATTTTGACTAATCTATAATCATCGAACCTTGAGTTGTCAACCCTTCGACTCTTCAATTGAAGCTATCCATTGCTCAGCCTGCCTGCCGCAGGCAAAGGTTAACCCTAAGCGCCGATTTTTCTCTAAGAGAAGCGAATCTCGACGCCGTCGAAAGGGTCAAGGTATCTATATGAGATTTCAGAAAAACTTGCTCTTTGGTCATTCCAATCAGCAGGCTGCGGTTACCTCTTTTCGTACCAAATAGACCAAAAGCCTGATATCCTCTACCTATCGAAATCTCTTGACTTTTTAATCTCGTGCTCAAGGGAAAAGAAGTAGTCAGAGATCGATCTTAGAGAGGGGGACTCCTCCATAAGCAATATTTTCTTTGGGGACTTCGTTGAGGACGATGCGAACCCGATCTTTTGAAATCTGGAGCGTCTCAACGATCGCATCCGTCACTTTTTTGATCAATTCCTCCTTCTTCTCCGGTGTCCTTCCCTGAATCATACTGATCTGTACGATTGGCATTCTCTCCTCCTTTTTATCAATAGGATTCAAGGGTTCGAAGGGTCAAGGATTCAAGGATGTCTGAAGACCAAAGACTTTATAATGGAAGATCTTAATCATTCTTGCTTGACCCCTGGAACCCCAGACCCCTTGGACCCTTTCTGTTACGGTTTAAACACCTTCCACCATGGATCTCTGCCTTTCCCAAATTCTTGTAAGATCTCAATGGCTAATTCCATTCCATCGGAGACCTGTTCTTCCTCGATCCCTGGTGCAGTGAAGACGTAGACCAAAATATTCTTGCTCGATGCATCGACCTTCGTCTTGAAATCCGGGCCCTGAAAAAGAGAGCAGACGATTCCTTCTTCATCGCGGAGGATGATTTCCTCTTTTTTACAATGAATGATCTTCCCAGATACCCCTTGAAATGTCTCTCCTTCCTTGGCAAGGTCAAGCCTCCACTGTCCTTCGAAACGATCCAGATCCTGGATGGCCATTAAGATTCCATGGCACATCTCTGCCATGATATGAGTATCGATATAGAGGTTCACAATCGGGAATCCCATTTCGATCGATCGTTTTAAATGGCCTGGAAGGGGGCAGGGATAACCCCACTCTTTGAAGAACTGATCGTAGAGGTTGATCCGTTCTTCGATTTGGGCCAGATTGGCTCTCCTCCGCATCCTTCGTAGTACTTCTCTCTTATAGAGTTTAAATGATTCACTCTTCTCAAAATAGATGCAATCCTGGATCGTCCCGATCCCAAAGCATAGGTTCTGGAAGCGTAGCCGGTAAGCATCGGTGATAACAAGATTTACCTCTCTTTGCATTCTATTCCGCTATTTCGGCACATAAAGACGCCTCAATTTCTGTATCTCCCTGATTCGAGATTCAGCATAACGATTAGCAGCCTCCAGAGGCAAGATACCTTCTTTTTTGGCCGTCTCAAAAATGGAGAGAAGCCGACCATAGATCTGCGCGGTCTTCATCCTGGCCCTCTCAGGATTGTAGCCCCGGATCTCGTCAATCACCTGAATCACACCTCCGGCATTGATGATATAATCTGGCGCATAGAGAATGCCTCGCTCATGGAGCATGGGACCATGACGTGCCTCGTCCTCCAGCTGGTTATTCGCACAGCCTGCCACAATCTGACATTTTAGTTTGGGAATGGTCTTGTCATTTAAGATGCCACCGATGGCACAAGGGCAGAAGATATCGCAGTCGACCTCATAAATGGCCTCGGGTTCGACTGCTCTAAACCCGTATTGGGTCTGGAGCTGATGAACGGTGTTCCTGTTGATGTCTGTGGCAATGATCTCCAGACCCCCTTCTTTCAAATGTCCCAAGAGCGGCCCTCCGACTGCACCCAGTCCCTGGACGGCAATCTTTCTTCCCAGGAGATTCTCATCGCCCCAAAGGAATTTGGCGCAGGCCTGAAGCCCTACATAGATCCCATAGGCGGTCGTGATCCCCGTACTTCCGGAACTTCCTTCCTCCTTCGGTTTTGCCAGGATATATTGGCTTTCTCTTCCCATGATGGAGCCGTCCCACATATCGAGGTTTAGATCCGCTCCGGTGACAAACCGCCCTTTCAACATCTGGACAAATCTTCCAAAAGCTCTGAAGTATGCCTCGTTCTTGTCCCTCTTGGGATCGCCCCAGATGACCGCTTTCGCCCCTCCTTTGTCCTCATCGGCAGCTGCACACTTATACGTCATCGCCTTGGCCAACCTCATCGCATCTCGAAGGGCATCCTCCATGGAGGCATAGTTGACCATTCTCACTCCGCCGAAGGTCTGGCCGAGCGTGGAGTCGTGAATGACGATGATCGCCCTCAACCCCGTCTCCTTATCGTAGTTGAAGATGACCTGCTCATATCCATCCTTCTTCATCAATTCGAATATATCCATAGCTCATCCTTTCTAAATGACCTTGTCTGCTTTTTTGAGAAGTTCGGGAGGAATGATTACTCCCTGCGCTCTTGCGGCTTTCTCATTAATGACGAGGCTAAATTTTTCTTCTGGTCCCCAGGGAATACTTCCCGGTCTCTTACCTTTAAGTACCTGAACCGCCTTCCTTCCTGCAGCATGACCGATAAGATAATAATTCAATCCATAAGCGGCGACCGCCCCCCTCGAAACACTGTAGACATCACCGATGAAGAGAGGGATCTTCTTCTCATTACATAGTTTCACAACCTTTTCGAGGGACGATGCTATTGTGTCATCGGAAGTGATATGGATGGCTTGGACCTTTCCGACGAGGGATTGGGCAGCCTGCACGATCTCATACCTATTGGACACAGTGCTTTCAATCAGCACAACACCCAATTCCTCAGCTGCCTCTCTCATCTCTTTCATGTAAACAAGGGATTTCTGATCACCTCGGTTGTAGATCGTCCCCCACTTTTTTGCCTTGGGAAGAAATTTAATAAACATCTCAAACTGTAGATGTACAGGCCAGAGATCGCTCACCCCGGTGACATTCGTCCTCGTCTTTGTTCCGGCAGGGCTCCTCTTAGGGACGATTCCTGTATCCACCGGATTGTATACAGAGGAAAAGATGATGGGAATATTTTTTATTCTGCTCGCAGTGGCCTGGGAGGCAAGGGTAGCAATGCTGTGGATTAGATCGACCTTCATATCGCGAAACTTCTGGGCAATGGCCTCGGCATTGGCCACACTTCCCTTGGAATTTTCTCGAAGGTAGGTAATGTGGACCCCTTCTTTAAACCCTGCCTCAGAAAGGGCCTTCTCAAATCCCTTTGCATCGGAATTAAGGTCCGGCCGAGAGACGGTTTGGGCAACGCCAATTTTTATCATCTTCTTAGATTCTTGGCCGTGGGCAAAGGGAATCTCAACCAAGAGAAGGGACAAAAAAATCAAAACAGGACATGATCTTCTTTTTGCCATCCCCCGTCCCTTTGCTTGATGATGGTTCTAACCAAATTTTCAACTCCTTAGAGGCGCCAACTTTTCCCTGCAATTATACGAAACCTGCGGCGAATAGAAAAGAACAAAAATAAGCATCTTCCAAAAGCTTCTCAATATCTCGGACACCGATTTTGCTTGACAGACTGAAGCCCCATCCCATATAGATTATAATATGTTGAAGAAGTCCTTTGGCTCTCTCATAGCCATCGTTCTCGTCCTTCTTCTTGCCATTGTTGCCTACCATCGATTCCAGGTTCAGACCAAAAGGATTTTTTTCTCTGTCTTTCCAATCTTTTCATGGAAATCGGTCGATCAGCCCATCCTTTTCAATCATATCCACCACAAAGAGGCAGCCAACTTGAACTGTCTTTTCTGTCACCGGTATGTTGAGAGATATCGTGCCGCAGGAATTCCAAACATTGAACTCTGTCGAGCCTGTCATGCGAGCGATGCGATCAGCAAAAGACCTGAAGCACTTAAAGTCGTCGAATATGTAAAAGCAGGAAAAGAGATTCCCTGGCAGCGGATGTATAAATCTCCAAGATTTGTTGTCTTCCCTCACTGGGTTCATATCCAGAAAGGCGTGGATTGCTCGATCTGCCATGGTCTCACGGGCACAAGCCAGAGACCCGTAAAAATGGTTGACCGTAATTACATGGAGTGGTGTGTGGATTGTCACAAAAAAAGGGGAGCAGACAATGATTGTTATACCTGCCACTCCAGCTAAAGGGCGTGACCCGGAGATAGGGTGAGCGGGCGATGGGGTGAAAATAAATTTCTCCATTTCTCCCTATCCCCCCATCTCCCTAAAGCTTCATAATGGGATTGAGCAGGTACAATGAGGATTAATAGAAGAGAGTTGTTAAAACTCATTGGGGCTGCCACATTCGGGATGGCCTTGCCCGATGAGCTCCTCCAAGCCCTTCCAAAAGAGGGCGAATGGATCCCTTATGAAGAGTACTGGTCCACAGGGGTCTGCCTCCAATGCCCAAGTGGATGTGGTCTTCGAATTCGATCGGTGATGAAATGGCCAGTCAAATTGGAAGGAATAAAAGATTATCCGATCAATAGGGGCCGGCTTTGCCCAAAGGGTCAATCAGGACTTCAAGTCCTCTATGATCCTGATCGAATCCGTCATCCCTTAAAAAGAAAAGGGAGGCGTGGCGAAGGGAATTGGGAGAAGATCTCTTGGAACGAGGCGATTCGCCTCGTTACTCAAAGACTGAAAAAGCTTCGACAAGAGGGGAACCCACACCATCTTATGCTGCTGGGAGGTCGATACCGCGGCCGTATGGCAGATCTCATGGCTCGATTCATGGAGGCCTATGGTACTCCCAATCACCTTGGAAATCCGGCAAGGGATTCTGAAGGCATCTTAAAAGGCCATCTCCTCACCATGGGGATCAAGGACTTTCTTGCGATCCACTGGGAAGAGGTAAATTATGTCCTTTCCTTCGAAGAGAGTCTTTTGGAGACGTCCAGACCGTTGCTCAGAAATCTCTGGGGTTATGGATTCTTAAGAAGGGGGAGACCCGGGATCAGAGGAAAGCTGGTTCAGATCGAACCTCGATTCTCTGTGACCGCAGCGAAGGCCGACCAATGGATTCCCATCCGTCCAGGAACGCATGGAGCTTTGGCTCTCGGGATTGCACACTGGATCATAAAAGAGGGCAAATACGACCGTGACTTTATCCATCACCATACCTTTGGATTTGAGGATTGGAAAGATGCTGAAGGAAAGACACATATGGGCTTTAAGACTCTCGTGCTCAAAGAATATTCACCCAAACACGTCTCTTCAATCACCGGTGTTCCAGAAGAGACCATTATTCAGATTGCCCAAGAATTTTCATCCCATCGACCATCGATCGCTATTTCCGGCCGAGGGGCTGCCATGCAGACCAATGGAACCTATAGCCAGATGGTCATCGATGCCTTGAATGCGCTGGTTGGTTCAATCGATGCGCCAGGAGGTCTCCTCATCCAAGGGAGGCCACCCTTCAGAAGATGGTCTCCTGTACAAAAGGATGCCATTGCAGAAAAAGGTCTTTCTCAGCCTCGAGCCGACGGAGCTGGAAGCATGCCTTTCCCTTTTGCGGAAGAGCTTCCCTATACACTTTCTGAGAGACTTCAAGAGGGTAAACCCTATCCTATCGACACGCTTTTCATCTACTACACCAATCCACTCTTCAATCTTCCAGAATCTGAAAAACTCCAGATCGCTCTCGAGAAGGTTCCCTTCATCGTCAGCTTCTCCCCCTTCATGGATGAGACGACGAACTTTTCTGATCTTGTCCTGCCTGACGGGACCTATTTTGAACGATGGCAGGATGATCATGCCGAACCAGGTCTGGGATTTCCAATGTTTGGATTACGAAGCCCTGTCATTCAACCCTCTCTTTACGATGTCCGCAACACAGGAGATGTTATTATCGAAATGGCAAATGGGTTAGGCGGAAGCGTGGCCAATTCCTTTCCTTGGAAGGATTTTCAGGAGGCTCTTCAAGATGCGATCAGAGGAGTCTTTGCATCGAGGCGCGGCTCAATACAAACAAGAGACTTTGACGAATTCTGGAAAGCCCTGATCGACCGAGGAGGCTGGTGGGACTCACCATATCTATTTGGGGAATGGAGGAAAAGGTTCAATACCCTCTCTGGAAGATTTGAATTCTTCTCCCTCACATTGGAACAGGGTCTGAAAGAGGTATCGAAGAGAAGTTCAAAGGGCTTGGATCAGATTCTCAAAGAGTTAAAGATCGAAGCAAAGGGAGACAAGGTCTATCTTCCCCATTTTGAAAAGCCTCGCATGATCGGAGACGAGAAAGAGTACCCCTTTCACCTTATCCCTTATATACCCATGGCTGCAGCAGAGGGAAGAGGAGCCAATCAGCCCTACCTGCAGGAAATCTTTGGTCCTCATCTGAAAGAGCGATGGAACTCCTGGATTGAGATCAATCCAGAGGTTGCCGAGTCTATGGGAATTAAGGATGGTGATCTCATCTGGGTTGAATCTCCAGCCAGAAAGTTGAAGGGAAAGGCAAGGTTCTTCCCTGGAACAGATCCGAAGTGTATCCATATTCCCTATGGTCAGGGCCATAAGGCCTATGGTCGCTGGGCAAAGGGAAGAGGGATCAACCCAAATGAACTTCTCCTGAGAGAATATGACCACCTGGGCGGATTTATCTCCTACTTTTCAACGAGGGTGAAGGTGTACAAGGCTTAAGTTAGGATATCAGGAAATCAGGTTACCAGGAAGCAGGATAACAGGAGATCAGACAATCAGGATGCAAAAATCTCAGAGAAAAACATTTGAAGAATGTCGAATTTCGTGGCCTGATGGCCTGGTATCCTGATATCCACTACCTGATCACCCGATACTCTGATAATCTGATACAAGAGGTAAGTAATGTATCGCTGGGGAATGGTGATTGATTTAGATAAATGTACAGGATGTCAGGCTTGTGTGGTCGCCTGCCGTCAGGAGAATAACATCCCCTTTGGGGGAGAGAAGCAGGCAAAACTTGGAAGGGCGAAGTTCTGGATGAATCTCATCGCTGAGGTGAAGGGCACCTACCCCGGTGTGGAAATGCATTTCACCCCTATGCCCTGTATGCAATGTGACAAACCACCCTGTACCATCGTCTGTCCTGTTGCAGCCACCTACCTCAATCCTGAAGGAATTGTGGCGCAGGTCTATCCGCGATGTATCGGTGTCCGTATGTGCGTTTCTAACTGTCCCTATACGGTCCGATATTTCAATTGGCACGCACCTTCCTGGCCAGAGGAGTACAAGAAAGGATTAAATCCGGATGTCTACCGCCGGAGGAAAGGGATTACTGAGAAGTGTAACTTCTGCATCCATAGGATTCGAAAAGCAAAGGAGAGAGCAAAAAGGGAGAAACGAAAGCTCCGAGACGGCGAAGTTGTCCCTGCCTGTGTGGAGACCTGCCCGAGTGAGGCCTTATACTTCGGCAATCTCAATGATCCCCAGAGCAAGATCTCAAAGCTCTCCAAGAGCCGAAGGGCCTTCAGGCTATTAGAGGATTTGGGGACAGAGCCAAAGGTTTTCTACCTGAAGGAAGGCGAATGGTATGATGGATAGTGAGGCCATTGCCCAAAAATATAGTCCAATATTAGCCCCCTTGACCCATATGGGATGGCCCTTTCTGATAACGGTTGGTGTCCTCTCCGTTATCTTTTTATGGTCCTTCTTTGCTTTTGGCTGGCAGTACAGTTGGGGCTTAGGCGTAACCGGCATGGGCCATCCTATGTCCTGGACTCTCTACCTTGTCAATTTCGTCTTCTTCATTGGTATCAGCCATGCAGGGACGCTCATCTCTGCCATCTTGAGGATCACTCATGCAGGATGGAGAACGCCCATTACACGTGCCGCGGAAGTCGTGACTGTCTTTGCCTTAGCCGCCGGCCCAACAAACATTCTTTTTGACTTGGGCCGGTCGATTCGATTCTATTGGGTAGCCACCCATGCCCAGTTCAAATCGCCTCTGTTGTGGGATTTTACCTGCATCATGACCTATTTCATCACCTGCGTTTTGTTTCTCTATGTCCTCATGATTCCTGACATTGCTCTTCTCAGGGACTGGTTTCCTAAACGTCGATGGTTCTATAAATTCCTTTCATTAGGATGGAGTGGAACAGAAAGGCAAGAGCGAATTCTGAAAAAGACTTCTACTTTTCTTTGTATCGCTGTCATTCCTATTGCTGTGAGCGTCCATACAGTCGTCTCCTGGGTCTTTGGTATGCAGACACAACCCATGTGGCACTCCACTATCTTTGGACCTTACTTCGTAGCAG
>CAZFJD010000028.1:2838-17072 GCA_964518775.1 uncultured Syntrophaceae bacterium | reverse complement strand
TGTTCGGCTGTAAAAATTTCGGTAAATGTGGTACCTGTCCGCCCAATACCCCTTCTGTGGCAGAATGCAAAGACTTTTTTCAAGGATACAAAACTGGTGTAGTCTTCCATTTCACGAAAAGGGTAGCGAAACCTGAGGATCGTTTTGCCTGGACAAGAAAGGTTAATTTGGAGCTTTTGAAGCTTGAACGAGAGGTCTTTCTTTCGGGATATTATAAGGCTTTTCTCCTGTTTATGGATTCCTGTAACTTCTGCGAGTCCTGTCCTGGAATAAAACAGCTGTGCAAAAATCCGAAAATGTCTCGGCCCACTCCTGAAGCCATGGCTGTCGATGTTTTTAAAACGGTTCGAAAGATCGGTTACCCAATCGAAGTCCTTTATGATTACTCCCAGGAGATGAACCGCTACGCCTTTTTATTTATTGAGTAGAAGGACTGGAAGAAAAGATCCGAACAGGGAATTATTGCTGTCTCTTATCCGGTTGATTCTTTGGGACTCGCCACGACTTTTTCCTGTTTTACCTTTTCGTGCAGCCAAACTTTAATCAAAGCACCACGATCAACACCTATTCTTTTTCGTATTTCATCAATATCTTTAACCAAGGATTCTGCAACATCGAGGGTAATGCGAACTTTTTTCCCTTGGCGGGTCACTGTGGCTTTTGACATATCGATAAGGTCATGGATATCCTCTCCAGAATCAAAACGCCGGTCAAACTCCGCACTACTTATTGCCAATTTTTTCCTTTTCATAGAGATTCACCTCCCTTTTTCTTGCACGCCTCACAGATATGATGCGAATAGTATCATCGCGTATGGTATAAATTACTGCCCATAACTTATGTTGATACTTGGCAATGATGATACTGCGATTTTCTATTGGATGGGGTGCATGAATTTCAACTCGATCCTCATCCAACCATAGGTTCTTTGCGGATTCAAAATCAATTCCATGTTTTGCCTTATTAATTTTGCTTTTATCTTCATCCCATGCAAATTTCATACGTTAATTATACATATTCTGGACAAATTTGCAAGTTATCTTAACATTCTATATGGCCCCTGCGGGTTTTAATGGTCGGACACGGAGCAGGGACACGGTCACGTCTTTTTAATAAGTGGTTGACATAAACCCACCCGCGGTATATTCTGCCTAATATAGAGAGGCTGAGGAGAATCGGAGCATCTCAAAGGTGCTAATTTTCTGAATGTATTCACAATTATTAAAACATCTGAAAATGTGACCGCCTCTTGAGCCCCCTTCTTTTATAATAAAGAGAAATAATTTCTTTAGAAGCATGCGGTTAAAATTATACATTTTCTTTTTTTTCTTTATCTCAATTCTAATTTTACCAATCCATAAACCGGAGGCAAGAATGAGTGAATCGTCCGAATTATTACAATTGGCAGAAAAGCAATTTGGAAGTTTGAGCATGGCTGATGTGAAGCTGCTTAAAGCAGTCTTAAATTCTGACATCGCTGATTATAGCTCTGATTCGGAAAAAGATAATGATCCGTCCATGGCCAAAAACTGGAATGAAGGACGAGTTCTAAAAGCTGACCTTATCTCTTGGCTTTGCTTAAATCGAGAGGCATCAGATTTAGTAAGCATCTTTGGGATTGCGATCAAGGGGGCGCGGTTTAAGGGTAAACTTAATTTACAGCTTGCCAAGATTCTGTTTCCGCTTCATTTCGAAAAATGCGCATTTCCTGACGGCATAGATTTAAGAAATGCTAAAATCCTAAGAATAGCACTCGTTGGCACTCACACTGGCCCGATCAATGCCTCAGAACTGCAGGTAACAAGCAGTGTCCTTCTAAGGGATGGTTTCAGGGTTACAGGTGAAGTATCTCTACTCGGCGCAAGAATTGAAGGGAATCTTGAGTGTTCAAATAAAAGCGAGTTTATCAATCCGGGCGGTATTTCTTTTGCTGGCGATTCACTAAAGGTGGGAGGTAATGTATTTCTTTGCGATGGCTTCAAGTCAGAAGGTGAAGTCCGTCTTTACGGTGCCAAAATTGATGGGAGTCTCGTCTGCGATGGCGGTCCATTCATCAACAAAAAAGCAATAGCTTTAAATGCCGCACGAATCGAGGTAAAATTTGACATGTTTCTGCGGGAAAGCTTTGAGGCTCAAGGCGAAGTGCGGCTGTATGTGCAACAATAGGGGGAGATCTTTGCTTTCAAGGGAGTCAGCTTTTGAATGAAAATTCACATGCACTTAATGCGGCAGCTATTACGGTCAAAGGCTCGGTGTTTCTTAGCCGTGACTTCCTTGATTTGGACCGATACCTTAAGAGTTCCCGTCAAGTGGCAGTTCTCAAGGGTGAGAGTAAAGTATGTTTCAAGGCCTATGGAGAAGTCAGTCTAGTTGGCGCAACTATTGGTGGCAATCTGGAATGTAATAACGGCCAGTTCATCAACCCTGATGGATTCGCCATCATTGCTGATTCGGTCCATGTAAAAGGTAACGTGTATTTAAATAACGGGTTTAGAGCAGATGGGGAGGTAAGTTTGCATGAAGGGAATATTGGTGGCAACCTGGAATGCGATTACAGCCAGTTCACCAAATCGAAGGAATATGCGATTAACGCCTATCGCCTCAAAGTGAAAAGCAGTGTTCTTTTTCGCAAGAATGTGAAGATTATAGGCGAGGTGAGATTCCACGGTGCCTCGATTGAAGATATGTATTGGACAGGTATTACTTCAACTAGAGAGGTGAAGTTGAATCTTGAGTCTGCAAAAATTAGTACATTGTTTGACGATGCCAATAGTTGGCCAGAAAAAGACAACCTGGTCCTCAGAGGGCTGACTTACGACGAAATAAATGAGGGCGGGTCATTAACTGTTCAAGACCGTATCAGGTGGTTGCATCGGCAACCTAATAAACCTTTTTATTCACAGCCGTACGAACAACTTGCATCGATGCTCCGAAGAATGGGGAAAGAGGAAGATGCAAGACAAGTACTGATTGAAAAGAATAGGGATCGGGCACGATATTCGCAAATGTCATTTAGTGAGTTATGGTGGCACCGAATCTTAGGCTGTGTAATCGGTTATGGATATCGTCCTTTTAGAGCCTTATTCTGGTCATTCGGTTTGATTGCATTAGGCTGGGTGATATTTGGGATGGGGTTTTGCGCGGATGTAATGACACCAACTAAGAGAAATTTCTATGTCCCCATTAATACAGAGCCCGGTCTTGTTTTGTCTGATCCCCCGAAAGCCTTTATCTTGGAGTCTCTGGTGTATTCTATTGATTTGTTTGTGCCGATTATTAACCTCCATGTGGCAAATGATTGGGAGCCTGGCAGGAATCGGAAAGGCCTATTAAGCGTATCAGAGAAGATCAAAATCCCTGTCAGCGGAAATCTTATGCGGGTGTATACGTGGTTTCACATTATTCTTGGATGGTTTTTTACGACGTTTCTTGTTGTGGGCCTGACTGGGTTAATCCGAAGCTAATTAATCTAATTTAGAGAGCCATTTCACTAATTGAGCAGGATATTGAGCGGGTTTAGAGACTGGTGAGGGCAAGAGGGTCAGGTCTTGCAATATAAGAGTATAGAAGAGAAAATATTTGAATGAGATGGTTGCGTTTTGTAATAATGGAAAAAGGGACGGCTCTATTTTCTTCGTAAGGTTGCCTATCAAAATGTGAACACCTCTTCCCTGCATTGGGGTAAGAGTTTTAGAAATTAGGGGACACCTGCCATATTTCTCTTCAATCGAGGTTCGGTTCAACATATCTAATCACGCGCAAAATCCCTCCCTGCCTCCCTTTATTAAAGGGAGGAAAATATGAATTGAGGATGCTCGCCCGTAAAATCCTTCCCAGACCCAGGAAAAAATAGAAGCTTGTCGCCTTGCGTTGCTTGGCAGTGATAATTATATTGAAATTAGGATAGGTTGAATGGAGGTGGGTTTATGAACCTTTCATATGAAAAACGGTGCGATTTCATCAAAATGTTAGCTAATCTTAGATGTCCCGGCTGCTTTGGCGTAGCAGTCAATGTCGATGAAAGGGAAAGGTGCGACTGCAGGGTGACCATCAATTCCAATAGAATATGGGGATGGGAATAGCGTCCCTTTTCCAACGCGAGGGAATATAAATCCCTCCGGACCGTCCGGCGCCATAGTTTCTTTATATACAGCAAGCCTCCCTTTCTCCTAATTCGTTCTTGACAGATACCTTCACCATTCGATAATCTCAGCATTAGCTTGCAGAGGATCTTATCTTAACTGAGGAGGTTTGAGATGGCTGCATATATTATTGTGAGGATGAATGTCACGAACTGGGATCAATACAAGGAATATACGAAGGTAACGCCTGGAGTCATTGAGAAGTTTGGGGGCAGGTTCCTCGTTCGAGGAGGGGAAGTCATAACCCTCGAAGGCCCAAAGGAAACCCAAAGGATTGTGGTCCTTGAGTTTCCTTCCTTGGAGAAGGCCAAAGAATTCTATCACTCCAAAGAATACGCAGAGGCAAAAAGGTTGCGCGAGGGTGCAGCCACTGGTTCCTTTCTGCTCATAGAGGGCTATCAACAGAAGTGAGTAAGGCTCCCTTTATCACTTCTTGATCAGTTCGACCTCCAGATTAATATTCACCTCGTCGCCGACGACCAAGCCTCCAGTGTCGAGCACCTTATTCCACAGGATACCGAAGTCCTTTCGGTCGATTTTTGCAGTGGCAGTGGCGCCCCGCCTGAAATTACCCCAAGGGTCTTTCACCTCTGGAGTGGGTCCCTCGGCGTCAACCGTTATTTCTCGGGTCACACCACGGATGGTTAAGTCGCCTATCACTTTTAGTCTGTTCGGACCGGCCTTCAGGACCCTTATTGAGATGAAAGTGATGTTTGGGTACTTTGCCACATCAAAGAAGTCCGGTCCCCTCAAGTGTTCATCCCTCTTGGCATGATCCGTATTCACCGACGCAGCATCGATGGTTATGTTAACGGTCAAATTAGTGGTATCCTTGTCATCCAATGTGACGACTCCCTTTGCCTTGGTGAAATTTCCCTTAACATTGGAGACCGTTAGGTGTCGAACTTTAAATTCGAAACTGGAGTGGTCAGGGTCGATTTGCCAGGTTTCTGAGTGGACGAAAAAAGGGATGGCTAAAACAAAACTCGCCGTTATTACCATTAATTGTCGTTTCATGGTCTTCTCCTCCTTGAATAAAAGTACCCCCTTCGCTATAAATATAACCTCTTTTTTTGATTTGGGTAGGGAGAAGGGTGTATTCCCTCGGATGAAAATTGACCCATTAGCCAAAATTATTTATGATTAGGTAATTGACTTGTATCGTAGATTTACAGAGAATAAGAATCCGGAGGGAGTTTACTGTGCCTTCGATCATATCGCATGCAGCAGTGGCGGTCGCTGCTGGAATGGCATTCGGACCGCGGGATGCTTCGGAGCGCTTCTGGTCTGTTTCCATCGTCTGCTCAATCATTTCCGATGCTGACGTCTTTGGATTTTCCTTCGGTATCCCATACCACCACTTTTTCGGCCATAGAG
This sequence comes from uncultured Syntrophaceae bacterium, assembly GCA_964518775.1. Lineage (GTDB taxonomy): Bacteria > Desulfobacterota > BSN033 > BSN033 > UBA1163 > JACAEX01. Next base: position 11,553 of record CAZFJD010000028.1, on the reverse strand, counting down.
GATTTTTCCATTCGCCATTTTTCGGTCTATTGATCGGCATTTTTCTGGTTACAGTCTTCTTCCGTGATGAATGGCTCTTCTATCTTATTTTCTTCTTTCTGGTGTCAGCAAGCCACGGTATTCTCGATGCTTTCACGAGTGGAGGGTTGGGGATTGCCTTGCTGTCTCCTTTCGATAACACAAGATATTTCTTCCCCTGGACACCCATTATGGTTTCGCCTATTGGTGTCGACGCCTTTTTCAGCAGATGGGGCCTCATGGTGATCAAGAGTGAGTTCTTGTGGATCTGGCTACCTTCTTTTCTTGTGGTTGTTGTCTCAAAAGCCATTCGGATGGTATAGGAGAGGAAATAGAAAGAAGAAGTTATTATAGGCTGAAGTAGGAAGACTATGGCAAAAGGAATGACGTCAGCTGATCTGAGTTAGAACGAAAAAAAATTCTTGACTACAGAGGTAGTTTAGTTCCTATTCCTTTCTCCAATGCTCGTTCATAGACTATCTTAGCTGTGACCATGTCGTCTACAGCAATACCCATGTTCATGGAAAAGATCCTTTCCACGTCGTCTTGGCGGGCCGGTTTTAATTGCGCAACTATTTCTCCAAGGTCAGCGTAAATATTGTCTGGAATACCGCTAAAGTAAGCCCCTTCCTCTTTGGTGCTTAGCAATTGATCGACGTCATCAGAGACGAATTTATCGCACTCCTTCATAGCCGAGCTGGTCCAAGCAGAATCATAATCGAGGGAGACAGCGAGGCCACCCTTCTGGAGCATCCCAGCACGAAGGGGAGGCTTTGGATCTGTGATAATGGGAATGGCTGTCACCACGACGTCTGCTCCTTCGATCATCTCAGCAGGAGTTGAACAGCCGATCATGTTAAGCCGGGGGAAGGCCGCGCTCATCTCCTTTATAAAACGTCCGGTCGCCTCAGGATAAAGATCATAACAGCGAACTTTGGATAGCTCCGGTAAGGTCTCAACAAGAGCCCTAAGACTCGTACGAGCCTGAACCCCGCAGCCCATGATGGCAGCGATGCTGCTGCTTTGCCTTGCGAGATATTTCGCCGAGATGCCTACACTGGCGCCGGTACGAATCGCTGTGATCCATGCGCAGTCCATCACCGCTAATGGAATCCCAGTATTCGGATCGTTAAGGATGAGTAAGCCCGTGATATAGGGCAACCCTTTCTCCATATTGCTGGGGTAGCCACTGACCCATTTCATCCCTGCGACTTCAAGCCCTTTCAGGTAGGCCGGCATGGCATGGATAAAAGTATCGGCCCTCGGATGGATACCCGGCTTTGGTGGCATCTCTGTCTTCCCGAGCCCCTTGAGGCGGAAGCCATCATGCACGACCTCAAGCACCTCCTTCATGGTGATGCTCAAATTCTCGACGTCCTTACGGCTGAGATAAAGGATTTCCATGCTCTCTCCTTAAATGATCTTAGGGTTAGACAACTTTCTCAGATCCCAAGCCTTTACTTTAATGGATTTATTGTGGACCCCAGGGTTGAAGTAGAGAACATCCTTCTTGAGAAGGTCTTTATCCATGTAGATGGGAAGGTCTGTAAAGTGACCAAAAGGGGGAACGCAGCCAACTTCACATCCGACCAGGTTAAGAACCTCTTCAGGCTTTGCTAATTCTAAGTTTTTTGTTCTGAGTTTCTGAGCAAGAAGCTTCCAGTCCACCTTTTTATCTCCAGGTAGGAGAAGGACGACAAATTTCTCTTCCTTGGTTTTCAAGACTAAAGATTTCACTGTATGAGATTCCTTTATCCCCAGGGCCTTTGCTGCTGCCTGAATGGTATAGACGGGTTCATGTTGGATGCATTCGATAGAGATATTCTTCTCTTTCATCATTTTTCCAATCCGTTCTTCCAAATTGGTCATCGGATCTTTGCAGACTCCTTTAGATATTACTTAATCAAACCGATTCAGCATCCCTGCTCTCCATAGAACTTACGACAATCGCTCAATTTAGGTATTATTATATCACTTTTCACTCAGGTTTTTATTTTCAGGAGATTTATATTATGATTGCGAGGGGATAGGATGATGCAGCCCACAGCAGATGTCGTGGTGATCGGAGCTGGCGTCGTTGGTTGTAGCACTGCATATCATCTTGCTCAAATGGGCATCCCAGATGTTGCCGTCGTCGAGATGGGCGAGGTGGGGAGTGGTTCTTCGAGCAAGTCAGCCTCTATGCTGAGCTTACAATTTTGCCACGATGAACTAAGCGTTCGCATGGCTAAATATTCTTACACCCAATATATGGAATTTGAGGAAGAATTTGGTACCCCAATCGATTTCAAGAGGATCGGATGGTTATCCTTGGCCACAGCAGAAAGCGCTGAGGGTCTTCGGAGGAATGCGGAGCGGTTGCAGTCCCTTGATGTTCGAACAGAGATATTACAACCCGAAGAAGTAAAACAACGGTACCCAGAGATCAATACCCAAGATTTGGTCCTTGGCACCTGGGGGCCGGACGATGGGCCGTTTGATCCCCATATGATTATGTGGGGGTACATCAAAAGGGCATCTCAGATTGGTGTTCGGTTGTATCAAGGGGTGCGGGCAACCGGGATTGAGGTTCGGCACGGACAAGTGGAGGGCGTTTATACCGACAGCGGATTTGTGTCCACGAAGGCGGTTGTGAATGCTGGAGGACCCTGGGCAGTCGAAATAGGAAGGTGGGTCGGTTTGGAGATCCCGATCATCAATTTAGCTAGAAGCATTTGGGTCACCAAACCGTTGCCTGATATCCCTTCGAGTAGACCTTTTGTCGAGGATCTGACAGCCGAATGGTATTATCGGCCCGAGGGCTCTGGTATCTTGATGGGCATGGGAACAATCCCCACCGAAGCACTGGATGTGGAGATGAGTCAGAGCTTGCTGAATGAAATGATCGATGTCGCAACGCATCGAATTCCAGTATTGGAAAGGGCTTCTGTGTTGACGTCTTGGACAGGCATTCGGCCAGTGACTCTTGATGATCATCCAATACTGGGGCCCGCACCTTACGTCAAGGGATTTTTTCTCAATTGTGGATGGGGCGGGGCAGGGATCATTCAAGCCCCGATCGCTGGTCAGCTCGTGGCGGAATATATCTCTAAGGGGCGTACCGAGACGATGGATATAGGTTCATTGGGAATTGAACGCTTCGAGGGGGAATCCGTAGAGGAGGCAAGAGATTTGTGGGAGCGATCGCGCCTCAAGGTGATGAAGCACTGATTTTGGTGAATGAATATCAACAACCAAGCGGGCTACTACGTTTCTTTAACCTTGGGAGAAGGGCATAAGCTAACAGGAGGATAGACAAACCAGAGCAGATCCAGGCGAAGACATCTCCGTAGAGGGTGTAGAAGGTTTTCCCTTTCATGATTCGAATCGTTCCATTCAACACTTCTTCCGTAAAGATATCTCCCTGTTGCATAATTTTTCCTTTGGGATCGATAAAACCGCTGATCCCTGTATTTGCTGCTCTGGCAATGAAGACTCGATTTTCGACCGCCCTGAAAACGGCAATGGAAAAATGCTGATAGGGAGCGGAGGTCCTTCCGAACCAGGCATCGTTCGTGATGGTGACTAAGAAGTTTGATCCTCCTTTGACAAATCTTCTGCAGAGATCCGGAAAGATGATTTCAAAACAGATGAGGAGCCCGAATTTCCCTTGCGGAAGGGAGAAATTGAAGATCTCTTTCCCAGGTTTGAAGTTCCCGATCCCTTCGCCTATGGACGATTCAATGAAGAAGAGAAGTTTTCGGAGAGGAATATATTCTCCAAAAGGCACCAGGTGAATCTTATCATACTTTCCTATCAATTCCTTCGACCGAGATACCAACAAGGCGCTATTATAGTAATTCACCTTTCCCTTCTCGATCTTATAAAAAGGAGTCCCAAAGAGGAGAAAGGCACCTGTTCGTTCAGGGATGCCAAGGACGATGGGTTGATACTCCTTTTCGTCCTGGAAGAAGAAAGGAATGGCTGTTTCTGGCCAGATGATGAGTTCTGGTTTTCCTTCTGCCACCTTGAACGAAAGCCTTTCATAGATCTTGAGCGTCTCTTTCTGGAAGGATTCATTCCACTTAACGGATTGATCGATGTTCCCCTGGACTAAGCCCACCTTCAATGGAGGGCTTTGGGTCGCTTCTCGATCCACATGCTTCATCTTCATATACCCATAGACCAAAAAAACGAGAAGGACGACTGCAGTGATGGCTACCTCTTGAAGCGGGAAGCTCTTCTTTGGCCACTGGTGGAGGACCCAGAAGAGTGTGGCATTGACCAAGAGAATGACAAACGATAGACCATAGGATCCCGTAACATCTGCCATTTGAATAAAGGGGAGGTTAAGGTATTGAGTGTAGCCTAAGTTCGCCCAGGGAAAACCGGTCAGAAGAAAAGAGCGGAGGTATTCCAAAGAGACCCAGAGAAAAGGCGAGAGCATGAGGGCTTTGGACCCAAGATGTCTCTGTGAAAGGCGACAGAGGAAGGTAAAGGCTCCGATATAGAGGCTTAAATAGATGACCAGCAATAAGAGAATGAGGCCGCTCAGGATTAAAGGGACATTGCCATAGGTATGCACGGCAACAATGATCCAATAAAGGATCCCGAGAAAGGAGACGAAGCCAGTAAAGAACCCAAGCTTAAAGCTTTGATATAATCCCTTCCCTTCAATAGAGTAAAAAAGGGGAACCAGAGCAAACCAGGCTAAGAATTCGAGATCAAAATTTGGGAAGGAGAAGGCAAGGAGAACGCCCGAAAGGAAACTTAATAGACTCTCTCTTTTTTTCATGGACCACATCCTTTTGAGGGGAAGGTGGAGTGAAAAATATCTTAAGAAATAAAGGGGCTTATTTCAAGGAAGATTTTATTTGTTGAAGACGACAGAGGCATTGTCCGATTCATTAAGAAGGGGTTGTTGGAAAATTCCTTCTCTGTCGATGCAGCTTACGATGGGGAAGAGGGTCTACGTTTAGCCCTCCATAAGAAATACGATCACATTATCCCTGATATCATGCTTCCCAAAACGGATGGGGGAGAAGTCTTAAGTCGTGACTTTTTCTCTTATCCTCCGGCAAGCATAATGACGAGGTGGATTTCGTCGCCGTCCTTAACGGGTTTAACAAGTTCATTGGGGTGCGCGCTGGCATGATTCAGGTAAACTTCAACGATGTTGTGCAGTTTATCCTTCTTAGCAAACAATGCCTTCTCCATTCCAGGAAACTGCTCGATGAGGTGGTCCAGACATTCACCCACTGTATTTCCCTGTACGTCTACCACCTCCAGGCCATTGGTAAATTGTCGATGAGTCGCATGAACGTGTACCTTGACCGACATATTTTATTCCTTTCATACTAATACAGACGCCCCGTCACCCTCCCCTCTCCCCAGATGGGGAGAGGGATGGGGTGAGGGGCGGTCCGCAATGGTCACAATTTGGGTTTTTGTTGACTGTAAATTCACTGAAAGCAATCTTCAACCCGTCATAAATTAATAACCGATTGGTCAATAGTTTGCCAACCCCTAAGAGGTACTTGATCACCTCAGTCGCCTGAATACAACCTATGACTGCCGGAGTAACGCCGATCACAGGAAACTTCTCTTCTGACACCGGACCTCGATACATACATCTTAGGCAGGCCGACTCTCTCGGAATGATGGTCATAACTCTTCCTTCAAAGCCACTCACGGCGCCATAAAAAAATGGAATATTTCTCTCAATCGCACAGCGATTCAAGACGTAGCGAGTTGGTAAGTTGTCCATTGCATCAACGATGACATCACAGCCATCCACAAGCTGGGAAACGTTGTTTTCCGTTATCGTTTCTTCGATCGCTTCGATCTCCACCCCTGAGTTCAGGTTTCTCAATTTCGTTCTAGCCGAGTCAACCTTTTTTCTGCCGATGTCTTCCTCCCAGTGCAAGATCTGCCGGTTCAGATTACTCAGTGTCACCCGGTCATGATCGATCACCCGGATCATTCCTATTCCGGCAGCGCTCAGGTAGATGGCAATGGGAGAACCAAGTCCTCCGGTCCCTGCAATAGCCACCCGTGCTCTTTTAAGCCTTTCCTGCCCCTCTTGTCCAATCTCTCGGATCATGATCTGTCTATCATACCTTTCTCGCTCGCTTAGCGTTAACATAGAAATCCTCCGGTTTCTGGGTGGTTCACTATAATGAACGTTTTTTAAAAATACCAAACCATGGTGGACTTGTCAACAGAATTCATTTGACTTTTCGAAAACGTGCTTGACAGAAATGACCCATATGATATTATTTTAAGAAATACAAGCGCAGTACCTAAAATCACATCACCCCCCAGCCTTCCCCTTGAGGGGGAGGGGAGGTTGGGGGTATGATGAATTAATGCATTTGTACTAAATTGGCCGTTCATTATGAAGAACCGATGATGGATCGCATTTCAACCATACTCTGGATGGGTTGCAGCTACCCGGAAGGATGAGACATGAACCCTGAAGCCAATTCCCCAAAGATGCTGAAGTTTGTGGGCCCTCAACGAGAGTGGCGATGGGGGATCGCCATCTACCTCTACCTGGCTGGAATGGGAGCAGGATCTTTTATCATTGGTATGTTCACCCATTGGAAAGGCTTTGGTTTCTCCTTACCTCCTAAGGTTCTCACCCTCTGGGGTATCCCTTTTGAATTCTCAAAAACAGTCCTCCTCTGGGGACCAATTTTCGTTGCAATCGGAGCGCCATTTCTCATTTTGGACTTAGGGAAAAAATTGAGGTTTTATACCGCTTGCCTAAACCCAAGAACCTCATGGCTTGCCCGGGGTTTCTTTATCCTTTCCATCTTTATTGTCCTTGGATTGATTGTTTTTGGAGTAGCGGCCCTGTCCTTTCGGTGGATCGGCCATCCACCAGTCTTCTGGCGTTTATTGGAAATAATCAGCATTATATTTGCCTTTGCAACAGCCATTTACACAGGCATCCTTTTGCAGTCTGTTAAATATGTTCCTATGTGGAATACTCCTCTCCTGCCGTTTCTTTTTTTGGCGTCTGCATTATCTACAGGATCGATGGGAATCATTCTAACCACCATGGCATACGGCCTTCTCTCCTCACAAGGAGGGAGTTTTCCTCAGCTGGTCAATATCTTGATAAAGGTTGAACAGGTTTTCATTCTCTTAGAGGCCTGGGTCTTTATCTCTTATCTCTTCTCCAAATATCGGTTAAAAGATCAAGGAGAAACCTCTGTGCGCCTGCTCGTCGCCGGAGACTTAAGGTTCCTATTCTGGGGAGGGATCGTCTGCGTCGGGTTCATCTTTCCGACTGTGCTCGAGTACCTATATTCTCACTATCCTCAATATCCGGTCCTGCTCTTCGCCACCGGCGTACTCTTGTTAGCTGGTGGATTCTTCCTCAGATTAGGTTTGCTCGCTTCGGGTATAAAAGAACAGCTGCCGATGCATAAGTTGATCGAAATGAAGATGAACATGAGTGCCTTTCAAAGGAGGAAGTCATGCAGGGCAAGGTGATTGTGGTGGATCACGAGAAGTGTACGGGGTGTAGACTGTGCGAGATGGTCTGCTCGGTCTTTCATACAGGAGCCAGCAACCCAAGCCGATCCCGGATCAAGGTGGTGAAATGGGAAAGTGAAGGTTTCTATCTCCCGATGACATGCCAGAATTGTGAGAAGCCTTTCTGTGTGGAGGTCTGTCCTACCAAGGCCTGCCACAAGGATTTAGAAAACCAGCGGGTGCTCATTGATAAGGATAAATGTATTGGATGTAAAACATGTATTATTGCGTGTCCCTTCGGAGCTCCCTCCTTCGATCATGTTGAGCGGGTCTCTATCAAATGTGATTATTGCGATGGCAATCCCCAGTGTGTCACCTTCTGCGACATAAAGGCCGTAACCTATCTTGACGCCGACAAGGTAGGCATACCCAAGAAGCGGGAGGTTTCCCTGAAATATTCTGAATTGATGCGACTGGTCAAATAATAAGCACAAAACTAATATAAACGCATTAAATAAATCGTCTTTGCGAGGAATGAAATGACGAAGCAATCTCGTATTTGTGCAGCGAGATTGCCACGCTCCCGCTGGTCGCTCGCAATGACGATGTAAAAGCATTTAATGCGTTTGTATTAATAAGGAAGGGGTTATTTTGACTTCAAGAGCGTGTGGGCGACGACCATTCGTTGGATCTGATTTGTCCCTTCGAAGATCTGGATGACTTTAGCATCCCTCATCATTCGCTCAACAGGATGGCTCTGAACGAGACCCTGCCACTGCATAATCTGCACGGCCTCGGTCGCTACCTTCATGGCCACATCCGAAGCGAAATACTTGGACATCGCGGAATACATTTGCACTGGCGTCCCCTTTGCCTTTTCATCCATCATTCCTGCAGCCTTGTAGACCAATGCCCTCGCCGCCTCGATCTCGGTGGCCATATCCGCTAACATGAATTGAACTCCCAAAGTATCATTCTTCCTTTCAGCCCACCCCTTATCCTGACCGAACTGGATCACATAGTTCAAAGCTCCTTCTGCTAACCCCAAAGCGAGTGCACCGATGGCTGGTCTCGAACGGTTCAACGTTCTCATCATGAGCCACCAACCCACACCCTCCTCGCCAATCCGTTGGCTGACTGGAAGCCTTACATCCTCGAATACCACCTCTGTTGTGTTGGAACCTCGAATTCCCATCTTCTCCTCTGTTTTTCCAACAGAAAGGCCTAAGGTTC
>CAZFJD010000028.1:0-2828 GCA_964518775.1 uncultured Syntrophaceae bacterium | reverse complement strand
CTGTAGAACCGCCTTCGTTCGAATGGAAGCTGCATCCGAACCTGCGTCGGGCTCTGTTAAACAGAAACAGACCAACGCCCTTTCTTTGGCAATCCTTGTCAGGACGTTTTCCTTTAGCTCTTTCGCCTCGACCAAAACGATGGGCATCAGCCCGACTGTATGGGCGATTATTAAGAGAGCAGAAGAAACGCAGCAGTAAGCAATCTCTTCTACGACCATACAGAAAGAGGTGATGTCCGCATCATGCCCTCCGTACTCCTTAGGTATGAGAAGGCTTAGGAAACCCTGTTGAGCGAAGACGTCAACGACGTCCCATGGGAATTCACCCTTGGCATCGATTTCTGCCGCTTGAGGCGCCACCACGTTCTTGGCCACCTCTTTTGCTTTCTGTCGCCACCTTTCTCTTTCCTGATCAACCTCCATCTTTTCTCGCCCCCTTGTTCATTTTCCTTACCGGGTTTAAACTCCTTAAATCCTAAATTCAAAACCCTAAACTCGAAATAAACTTAAAAAAGAAGAAACTCAAAACCCAAAACTCCAAAACCTTAAATCAAAAATTGAACTTTTGAACATTTGGATTTTGGGTTTATTTAGGATTTAGTGTTTAGGGTTTAGAGTTTAGAGTTTAGAGTTTCCTCCCCTTAGGAGGGCTTACATGCCCGCTCCCCCAGACACCTCAACGGCCGCTCCTGTCATGAAGCTTGCCTCATCGGATGCCAAAAAAGCCACGACGTTCGCGACATCCTCAGGCTGTCCGATCCGTCCCAAGGGAGTCCGTTCAATAATCATATTTTTGTATTTTTCAGCCATCTTGGCAATGGTTGGCGTCAGGGTCAGTCCGGGAAGTACGACATTGACATTGATCTGATACCGTCCCAGTTCATGGGCCACACTCTTTGTCAGACCGATGATTCCTGCTTTAGCAGAGCTGTAACTGATCGCAGCGATTCCTCCGCTCTTCGCATAGATGGAGGAAATATTAACAATCTTCCCATAACGGTTTTCGATCATATGAGGGGCCACAGCCTGGATGCAATTCAGGGTCCCTTTCAGATGGACACCCAAAACGGCGTCCCAGTCTTCTTCTTTCACTTTCAAGAGTGTGGCGCCTCGATCAAACCCTGCATTATTGACCAAGATATCGATCCTCCCCCAGACCTTTAAGACCTCCGCTATCGTCTTTTGTACCTGTTCTTGATTCGCTACATCGACTTTTATGAATAGAGCTCTTCTCCCCAAAGCTTCAATCTCTTTTTTCGTTTGATTTCCTGTATCGGAATTCCATTCAGCAACAACCACATCCGCTCCTTCTTGGGCCATCTTCAACGCGATACTTCGACCAATCCCCTGCCCTGCTCCTGTCACAATTGCTTTCTTATCCTTTAATCTCATTGGCTCACCAATTGCTCCGAAAAGACCCTTTTAGTGTTCCCATCGGGAATGGCGGAAACCCCTCGCCTTACAGGCGAAGCTCATTCAGATGGAAATAATCTTAGAATTTTTTAATATCCTTTTTTCAAAAAAATTGCAAGGTTTGAAAGGCTCCCCCAAAATCCAGATTTAGAAGCCCAAAGCCTTTTCCCATTCGGTCATTGCGAGCACCTGCAAGGTGTGTGACAATTTCTAAATCGGAATTTGGGAGGCTCTCGGAAGCATCTTTTATCCTATGAAGAAAAAAGCATCTTTTCGGTCTTTCATAAAAAGATTGACAATACGAAATGATATTGGGTATGTTAAAAGCTCTTATTACAATAACAGGGCTGTGATGAGGGAACCCAATTTTGAAAGGAGGTATTAACGATGAAACAGAAGAGACTATTTATCGTAGTGGGGATTCTTTGTTTGGGGCTTATGGTAGCTGTCTTACCCTTCGAAGGGCCTTATGCTCAACCTAAGGTGATAACGCTAAAATTTGCCAATTACTTTCCTCCTGTGGCGAAACATACCCTGATCGGGAACGAATTTATTGAAGAAATAGAGAAGCGCACCGCCGGAAGGGTGAAGATTACCTACTATCCTGGTGGCACATTACTTACCGCTCCAGCGATGAGTGATGGCATCATTAAAGGAATCGCCGACATGGGCTATACTCATGTTGAATATAGTCCAGGTCGCTTCCTCGTTACCGAAGTCTGTGATATGCCTCTGGGCTATCCCAGTGCCTGGGTAGCTAGCCAGTGCATGAATGATTTCTACCAGAAATTTAAGCCAAAGGAATGGGATGTAGTGCACCCGCTCTGGTTCAATAGCAGTAACCCCAGCCTCATTATCTGTAAGAAGCCAGTGCGAAAGCTGGAAGACCTGAAGGGGCTAATAATAAGAGCCCCAGGCCGTGTCGGTGACGTCATTAAGGCACTTGGTGGAACCCCAGCCCCTACACCTATGATAGAGGTTTATGAGGCGATAGCTAAGGGTGTGAACGACGGAGTGTTTACGCCCTATGAGACACTCAAAACATTCAAGTTTGCTGAAGTGGTAAAGTATACGACAGTATCCTGGCAGATTGGTAACTTCTATGCCTTCTATGTGGCGATGAATAAGGACACCTGGAAAAAGTTGCCCCCTGACATTCAAGCCATTTTTACTGAGGTCAGCGGAATGTTCAGGGAGAAATATGCCCTGATGTGGAATTCGATTGACTTTGAAGGGATGGAGTTTGCGAAAGCCAAGGGTGTAGAACTGATTGAGCTTTCCTCAGAAGAGGCGAGCAGGTGGAAGCAAGCGGCTGAGGTAGCAATAGAGGGTTACATTAAGGAGATGGTTGGTAAAGGGCATAAAGAGGACGAGGTAAGAGGCTGGATTAAATTCCTAAGAGAGCGAATTGACTA